>DATLHN010000072.1:0-16813 GCA_035539875.1 Armatimonadaceae bacterium | reverse complement strand
CGAAGGCGAACCGATCAAGCACTGATTAGGCGGTATTATCGCCGTCCGGTCCCGGTGGCACTGTGACGATAATCTGGCCGGGGGGTAAAACAGGATGGCGGCGACAGCCGCACCAAACGTTTCAGCCCGCGGAACCCGCGGCGATACGGAGTAACAGCGGCGATGCAGCACACGATACGCGACGTTAACGCGCCGGACGGGACCCGGCTGGCGGTACACGTCTTCACGCCGGATGCGGACGAGCCGAAGCGGGACGTGCTCCTGCTGCACGGCTGGCCGAACGCGGGCCGCGTCTGGACTGACCTGGCGGAAGCGCTCCTCCTCGCCGCGCCGCTGCGCGTCCTCGCCCCCGACTTCCGCGGCTTCGGCGACTCCGACCGGCCCGAAAGCGGCTACTCCTGCGAGACGTTCGCCGCGGACGCACTCGCCGTCGCCGAAGCCTTCGGCTCGAAGGACTGGGCGCTGGTCGGTCACTCGATGGGCGCCAAGATCGCACAACTGGCGGCGGCGGAAAGGCCCGTCGGGCTGACCGCGCTCGGACTCGTCACGCCCGCGCCGCTGATCGGCGCGCCGCCCGGGGATGCCACGGCGCGCAAGGCGGCGCACGGGGACCCGGAGAAGACGCGCGAACTGCTCGCCCCGTGGTCGGCGCGCCCGCTGTCCGAACCGGCGCAGGCCCGCGTCCTGGAGGACGCGCTGAACACGAGCAAGGCCGCGTGGGACGGCTGGCTGGACGTCATGCGCGGCGAGGACTTCGCCGCGCGGGCGGCGGGCATCCTGGTACCGGCTCTCGTGGTCGCGGGCGGCAAGGACCCACTCCGGAGCGAGGACGAGCTGAAGCGGGACGTGGCCGACCACATCCGGGGGGCGACCTTCACCCGGCTCCCGCAGTGCGGACACCTGCCGCACCTCGAAGACCCGCTCGCCCTCGCCGCCCTGCTGGTCAACTTCCTCGACGGCCTGCCCGCCGGGGTGGTGGCGACGGAGTGAGCGACGGCAACGCGCCCGTGAACCCCTGGCAGGACGAGATCGGGTTCATACCGCACCTGCCGGGCGCGCCCGAGGCGATCAACAGCGACTCTTTCGACGAGGACGTCCTGGAGAGCCCGGTGCCGGTCCTGGTCGAGTTCTGGGCGGCGCGCTGCGGGCCGTGCCGACGCCTCGCACCCGTCCTCGACGCCGTGGCACGGGAGTACGCGGGGCGGGTGCGCGTCTTCACCCTGAACGTGGACGAGGAGACGGACGCCGCGGAGCGGTTCGGCGTGCGCGCCATCCCCGCCGTCCTGCTGTTCGAAAGCGGCGCGGAACGTGCGCGCCTGGTCAGCGACTACCTGGACCGTGCCGCTCTGGTACACTTACTGCGGCCCGTGATACCCGCCGAAGAGGAGTGAGTGAACCATGCCGAAGATTACGTGGGCCGACGCCGAGGACATCGGCATCGCCCTTTCCGAGAAGTACCCCGACCTCGACCCGCTGACCGTCCGCTTCACGGAACTGCACCGGATGGTGACGACCGAAGTGCCGGACTTCGAGGACGACCCGCAGGCCAGCAACGAGGGCAAGCTGGAGGCGATCCAGATGGCCTGGCTGGAAGAGTACAAGGACCTCCACGCAGACGACTGAAGGCGAAACGAAAACGCCCCCGCCGCGCTTCGGCGCGGCGGGGGCGTTTTGCGCTGTTTAGTTGACCAGCGTCGGGGCGTTCAGGACGCGGTCGATGCGCAGGGTCACCTCGGCGAGGTGCGGCTTGCCGTACTCGCCTTTCGCGGTCGGGGCAGCGGATGCCGCCGACGCGCGAACGGCGCGCAGCTGCTCCCAGGCGAGCGTTACCGCGTCACGCGGCAGGTCCGGGCGCGGCCCCTTCACCATCCCGATCAGCAGGTCGAGGTGATAGCGCTGCAGGTCGCGCCGCAGCGGCGTGATCTCCGCGCCCGTCGAAAGCTCCGACCACACCGCGCCCCGGACCGACCGGAAGAGCGACGCGAGGCTGAGCGTGTCGCCGGGCTTTTCCGCCTTGTACTCCAGGTTCGCCATGCGCGTCAGGTTCGGCGACCAGAATACCTCGTCCAGCGCGATCTGCTGGAACGCGGCGAACGTGTCATAGATCGGGAAGAGGCGCTGGGTCGCGGTCGGCTCGAAGTTCGGCGTGTTCGGGTTCGCGCCGAGCAGCATCAGGTTCTTCTTCGGGAAGCTATAAGCGCCGGGTGAGAAGACGTACTGATTGAGCAGGTTCAGCGCCTTCTTCTGGTCCGCCGCCGCGATCGGGGTCAGCGGCAGCTTTCCGCCCGGGTCGCCCTTGCGGCTCTCGGAAAGGTGCGCCCCGCCCAGGTAGCGGGTAAGGGAGAGCGTGCCGCCGAAGTAGGAGGAGAGCAGGTTGCTGAACGAGCGGGTGTACTCGTAGTAGCTCTCGCCGTTCTTCGGCTTGCGCTCGGGCAGGGTGCGCATCAGGTACCGGGAGACGGACATCGTCCTCTCAGCATACGCTAGAGGGTCGGCCCCGAGGTCGAACCGGGAGATGCGCGGGTCGTAGTTGTCGGCGGTGCCGTCGGACATGTAGGTCAGGCCCGGCTTGCTGGTCTGGGACGCCAGCTTGCGCAGGACCGGAAGCTCCGCCTCGGGCGTCCTGGCGTCCGTGAAGCGGTAGCCATAGTCGATGGCGAAGAAGTCGTAGCTGCCCACGGTCTGCGAGTAGAAATCGACGTTCCGCTGCCTCAGCGCGAAGATGTTGAACGGGTTGTAGTCCATCACCGTCGACCCTATGCCGCTCCTGCCGACGACGTTCGGGTCCTTGAGCTGCGCGGGCGTGAACTGCGTCGAGGCGATGAAGTTGTGCCGCAGGCCCAGGCAGTGGCCCATCTCGTGCGCCACGACCTCGGAGACGTACTGGTTGACGAACCGCTCGCGGTCCATGGCGCCCGCGGCGGCGGACGAGGTCGCCGACAGCATCTCCAGCGCGGTCTGGCCGAAGCGGAAGTTCAGCGCGGCGTCCCGCTGATGCGTGCAGAAGCGCGGGTCGCTCCCGGTGCGCGCCGCCAGCCAGGGGAGGGCTACTTCCGCCGCGTGGTCGTGCGGCTCGTAGGCGAGGCCCGCGGCGGCGGCGCGCTCGGGGCGGCGCAGGGCGCGGTCGGCGAAGCGGCGGGCGGCCGCGCGCCCGTCCACCGTGATGTCCCAGTCGAGCACGCCGCCGGTGACGAAGTTGCCGTCCATGTTGATGGCGGCGTTCAGGATCTCGCCCGTGACCGGGTGTGCCCGGAACAGCGCGATGGCGAAGCCATAGCCGTCGGTCCAGCGGATGATGTTGTAGCGGACGTCCGCGATGTCCCAGTCGGCGTCGTCCGGCACCTCCTTGACCACGATGGCGTCCTTGATACCCACCTTCTCGAACGCCTTGTTGTACATCAGGAGGCCGTCGCGCACGGCCGGGCGGTACTTCGCCGGGACGCTCCGGTCGATCCAGAACGTGATCGCCTTCTTCGGCGGCGAGAGCGGCGCGGACGGGTCCGCCTTCTCCAGGTTCCACCGCTGGATGAAGTTGACGTTGGTGTCGTACTTCGCGTTCTCGCTGCGGTCGTTGTAGCTCGTCAGGAAGTAGCCCACGCGCGCGTCGGCGATGCGCGGCCGGTAGCTGGTTTCCGGCAGGGCGGAGAAGTTGTAGCTGACCGCGAAGGGCACGGCCTTGGGCCCGGACGGCGGGCCGGTGCGGTTGAGCTTGTAGACGCTGCGGACGACGAAGTTCTCGGGGAAGACCTTCAGGCTGTCAATGTAGGTGAAGGTCGGGTCCATCGCCATGCCGGAGGCGCGGCCCGCGAGCATCGGCGGGGGCGTGAGCGCGGCCCCGAGGTCGGCGACGTCGCTCTTGAAAAACGCGCCCGCGTCGATCAGCACCGCCTTGCGCTCCGGCTGGCGCGCCTTGATCTCCGCCGAGAAGAGGATGACCGGCGGGGTGCCCTTCTCCAGCGAATAGCGCATCGCCTTGTCGCGGGGCGCGCGGGCATCGAGGTTGGGGCGCAGGAAGAGCACCCGGCTGTCGTCCACGACCTTCATCTCGACCGGGATGTCGTCGAGCGGGGCGCCCTGGAAGATGCCGACGCTGGTGCCGCCCAGGCCGGTGCTGGCGGTCGCCTGGAGGAGGAACATCTTGCCCAGTTTCTCCTCGGGCACCTCCATGTACAGGGTGTCCTTGTTGTCCTTCTTCTGGCGGTAGAAGGTGAACAGCCCCTCGATCTTCTGGAAGTCCTTGACCGTCTCGTCGATGTTCTTGGGCTTCTCTTCCTTCTTCTCCTCCGGTTTCTTTTCGTCGGGCTTGGCCGCCGCCGCGTCTTTCTTTTCGGCGGCAGCCGGGGGAGTCGCGGGCGCGGGCTTGGGCGGCTCCTGCGCGCGGACCTCGCCCGCGGAGGACAGCAATATAGTGCTTGCCAGGGTGGCTGCGAACAGCAAGCGGTGGTTCATGTCGTTCTTCCTTATCTCGTGCGGTATGGGTCGTTGATTAAACGGAAGACTGGGTCGTCAGGGTACGGCCGGAACGATAGTATGTGGCCCGCAAATCCCGCGGGCAAGGTGAAGAGGGGGCAACGCCCCGCGCCCCCTATCGAAGCGCCCCTCGCCACGCACCGGCGTGGCATCGGCCTCTCCCTACCCTGTCGCCGCGCGGTCGAGAAACGTTACGCGCCGTTGCCAGCGTCATCGACGCGATCGCGACCGGAGGAGTGGCGAACGCGACGCCGGGAATCACCGCGAAGGCGAAGGGGCTGCGCTATACGGGCGGCATGATGAGAAGCCTGCTGGAGCCCCGGACAGCCGCCCCTTCGTCCGGAGCGCCATTTCCCGGAGACCACTGCACGGTCCGTGCCGGGGCGGGCGTTCGTTATCCGCCGTGGTCCGGGTCGGGCAGGCCGAATAGACCGCGCAGGACGTCCTCGCGGGTGACGATGCCGACCAGGGTCTTGCCGCCCCCCTCGCGGCCCTCCTCCACGATCGGGATGCGGTTGATGTGCCGCTTCGTCATGATCTGACTAAGCTCCCGGAGCGTAGCGTCCGGTGGCGCGGTGATCGGGTCGGGCGTCATCACCTCCTCCGCCAGCAGCGTGGCCCCATCATGGTAAATCCGCTGGAGGGTCTCCTCCGGCGCGAGGAAGACCCCGAACGCCGCGACGTGCGGCATCGCCGCGCGCTTGCGGGGGCTGTTCATCAGGTCCGACTCCGTGATGATGCCGATCATCCTGCCGTCGGCGTCCACCACCGGCGCGCCGCTGATGTGGTGGATGCTCAGCATCTCCGCCGTTTCCCGCAGGGTCGCCTCCGCCGGTATCGTCCGCACCCCGCGCGTCATCACGTCCGCGGCGGTCTTCGTCTGGTCCACACTCTTCATTGACGTACTCTTCCTGGCTCCCCGAACCTGCGGCAGTCGCTTCCCGGCGCCGTACCCGGGGAGGATAGTAGAGTCTATTTTGCAGGCAGGCCGCGCAAACTCCTGCGTACGCGGCGCGCGCGGGTCCCGACCGGACGGTACAATCACGGCGTGGACATCGCGCAGTTCGAGCGCTTCGTGGGCGAGTCGCTCGCGGACATCCCCGAAGAATTTCGCCCGCACCTGGAGAGCGTGCAGGTCATCGTGCTGCCGCAGCCGAGCCGGGTGCAACGCCGCCTGATGGGCCTGCGTCCGCGCGACGCGCTCTACGGCCTATACGAGGGGCTGACCGTGCCCGAACGCACCCGCCTCTTCGGCGAGATGGACGGCGTCCCGCCCTCGCTGATCACCCTCTTCCGCCGCCCCCTCGCGGCGGACTTCCCCGAACCGGACGAGCTGCGCGCCGAGGTGCGCCGCACCGTCTTCCACGAACTTGCCCACCACTTCGGCATCAGCGACGAGCGCCTGCGCGAGCTCGGGGCGTACTGAGACGACGGTTTTCCGCCTTCGCGGGTTTTAATGTCCGCCTGTCGGGCATAAATGGGGAGGGGCTTCCCGACGTGGGGATCTCCCAATACCCTCAGGAGGATCAGGGAAACGTGAACGTATGGCGCTCTGCTATGGCCGCCATGGCCATCATCGTCGCCGCGGTCGCCTCCGGCTGCTCGTCCGGCGGAACCTATGCCGTCAACCCAGGAGAGGTCTTCAACCCGCCGTCTACGCCGACCGGCCCCGCCGCCCGGGCGCGCGTCGTCCACGCGTCGCCCGACGTGACCGACGTCGATGTCCTGGTGGACGGGGGACTCGTCGTGGAGGACCTCGCGTACGCCGATTACACCGACTACCTGTTCGTCGAATCCGGCCGGCGCAACGTCGTGGTGCGCACCTCAGACGGGAACAACACGCCTCTCATCAACACGAGCCTGAACCTGACCGCTAACACGTCTTACACCGTGATCGCGGCGGACCGCAGGGCTACCATCGGCACGATCGTCATGACGGACGACCTAAGTGCTCCGTCTGCTGGCAACGTCAAGCTGCGCGTGGTGCACGCCGCGCCGCGCGCCGGGGCGGTCGATATCTACGTGACCGCGCCGAACGTGGACCTGAACACGGTCCAGCCGAACTTCAGCAACGTCACGTTCCGCACGCCCTCCGGTTACTTCCAGGTGCCGACGGGAGATCGTGTGGTCCGCGTCACCGCGGCGGGCAGCAAACTGCCCGTCATCGACAGCGGCACCTTTAACGTCCCCACCGGGGCGATCCGCACGGTCGTTATTGCGGGCGACACGGCGTCGGGTAAGGCCCTGGAGGCGCTCGTCCTCGACGACAACTAGGGCAAACACGTCGCCCCACTCCGTCTCTCGTGCAGAGAGAAGCGCCCCCGCGCGAAATGTTCCGCGCGGGGGCGTATCGTTCTTCCGGCCGCCCGTCCTTACGGCGCGGCGCGGTGGTACCAGACCTCCAGGTCGCCGGGTAGGCGCAGGTGGGCTCCCGCCCGGACTAGAACAGGCCGGAGATGTCGCCGTCGTCGTTGCAGTCGATGCCCTCGGCGGCGGGGCGCTTCGGCAGGCCGGGCATCGTCAGCAGCGTCCCGGCGTAGGCGACGACGAATCCCGCGCCCGCAGAGAGCTTGACGTCGCGGATGGTCAGCGCGAAGCCTTCCGGCGCGCCGCGCTTGTCCGGGTTGTCCGAGAACGAGTACTGCGTCTTGGCGATGCAGATCGGCAGATCGCCGTAGCCGCGCTTCCGCAGGTAGGCCAGGCGGGTCACGGCCGCCGGCAGGAACTCCACCCGCCCCGCGCGGTAGATTTCGCGCGCGACCGTCTCGACCTTCTGGCGAAGGGGCATGTCGTCCGGGTACAGGGGGGCGAAGTTCGACTGCTCCTCCTCCAGCGTCTTCAGCACGAGGCGGGACAGCGCCGCAGCGCCCTCGCCGCCCTCGCCCCAGACGTTCGCCAGGGCGACCGGCAGGCCCGCCGCCGCGCAGAGCCGCTCCAGCGCGGCTATCTCCGCGTCGGTGTCGCTGGCAAACTGATTAATGCCAACGACCACCGGGAGGCCGAACTTGCGCAGGTTCTCGGCATGGCGCAGCAGGTTCGCGAAGCCCGCCTCCACGGCGGCGACATTTTCAGTCTTCAGATCCTCCAGGGCCGCGCCGCCGTGCATCTTCAGTGCGCGCAGCGTGGCGACCAGCACCGCCGCGTCCGGCCTCAGGCCGCTCTGACGCATCTTGATGTCGAGGAACTTCTCCGCCCCGAGGTCCGCGCCGAACCCGGCCTCAGTGACGCAGATGTCGCCGAGCTTCAGCGCCATTCGCGTGGCGAGCACGGAGTTGCATCCGTGCGCGATGTTGGCGAACGGACCGCCGTGCAGCAGGGCGGGGGTGCCCTCGATCGTCTGAACGAGGTTGGGCATCAGGGCGTCGCGCAGCAGGGCGGTCATCGCCCCCGCGACCTTGAGCTGGCCCGCCGTCACCGGTTCGTTGCCGCGGTCCGTCCCGATCACGATCCGCGCGAGGCGCGCCTTCAGGTCGGCAAGGCTCTCCGCGAGGCAGAAGATCGCCATCACTTCGGAGGCCGCCGTGATCTCGAAGCCCGTCTCGCGCGGCACGCCCTCGCTCTTGCCGCCGAGGCCGGTGATCATGTCGCGCAACGCGCGGTCGTTCATGTCCAGGCACCGCTTCCAGGTGACGGCGCGGGACTCGATGTTCAGCGCGTTTCCGCTCTGGAGGTGATTGTCCAGGACGGCGGCCAGCAGGTTGTTGGCGGTGGTAATAGCATGGAAGTCGCCCGTGAAGTGGAGGTTAATGGCCTCCATCGGGAGCACCTGCGACCACCCGCCGCCGGTAGCGCCGCCCTTCTGCCCGAAGACCGGGCCGAGCGACGGCTCGCGGAGCGCGGCGACGCAGTTACTGCCCAGGCGGCACAGGCCCTGCGCCAGTCCGATAGTCATCGTGGTCTTGCCCTCGCCCGCCGGGGTGGGGGAGATGGCGGTGACGAGCACGAGCTTTCCGCTCGGGCGGTGCCGAAGCCGGTCCAGGAGGGAGAGACGGATCTTCGCCTTGTCCCGCCCGTACGGTTCGTACTCGTCGGGGGGGATGGCCAGCTGAGAGGCGATATCGGCGATGGGGCGCGGGGTGACGCTGTGTGCGATTTCGATGTCCGTGGGCATACGGTTCCAATTGTAGCACGACCCGGGGTATCATTCGCTGATCCGCCCCGCGCGAGGCGTGCGGGTTATTCCGGCAAGGAGGCGTGAGATGACCGAGCAGCGACGGGGCTTGTGGCGCGCCGTGGCAGTGTTGGCGACGATCGGCATCGCGGCGGTGGCGGTAGTGCCCGCGGCGGCGCGGCAGGCCACTACCGCCACCGCACCCGGAGCGCCGCCGCCGAAGAAGCCGCTTCTCCAGACGACATTCGCCGGGAGCGACGACGGGTGGACGACGCTGGGCGCGAAGGCCCGGGCGCGCGTCGCGGCGGACGCCGATCGGAAGGCGCTGCGCTTCGAGTACGCCGTGGAGAAGGGGGACGTGAGCCTTCTCCTGCTGCCCGTCGGGCCGACCGAGATCGCCGGGGCGAAGTCGTTCCGCTTCTCGGTCCGGGCGGACCAGTCCACCACGCTCGCCCTCGTCCTCCAGGAGCAGGGCGGGGGACGCTGGCTGGCGGCCTTCCACGCGCCGGGAGGCAAGTGGCAGGAGGTCGCCCTCGCCGACGCGGACTTCACCCTCTCCGAAGGAAAAAATGACCCAGACGACGATAACCGCGCGCTGGACATGGAGAAGGTCGAAGCGATCGGCCTCGCCGACCTGACGCAGCTCTTCGTACAGTCCGGCGACGCCGCGCTGGCGGCCCTCTTCGGCGCAAAGTCGGGGGAGCGGTCCCTGCTCCTCGGGACGTTCACGGTGGAGGCCGTCGCGCCCGCCCACGCCGGGACCCGAGCCGCGACCTCTTACCTCGACGCGTTCGCCGCGCCGCAGCTCGGGTGGATGGGGATCGGCGGCGGCGCTGCCCTCGCCCGCGCACCGGCGGGCAAGCCGCTCACGGAGCCGGGCCTTCAGGTCGGCTACCGCCGCGAGGCGGGGAAACTGGCGGGCGCGCTGCGGCCCGTCTCGCTCCCGCAGCGGGCGCGGCTCGCCCGGTCCGGCGGGATCACCGTCACCCTCGCTTCCGAGCGCCCCGCCCAGGTACTGGTCCAGTTGGAGGAGAAGGGCGGCGGCAAGTACAACACCCTCGTCGCCGTACCCGGCGGGAAGGAGGCGAGCATGGTCAAACTGCTCTTCACCGACTTCAAGCCCGCGCAGGATTCGAAGGACACGAACGGCCGTCTCGACCCGGAGGACGTAAACAACCTGTTCTTCCTCGACGTCAGCGCGCTGCTGGACGCGGGCGCGGGCGGGGTCGAAAACACCCTCTGGATCGGCGGGCTACGGGCGTCCTCTTCGACCGGCGTCTAGGTAGAGGCGTTCGCCGCGGGCGGCGCTGGCGTCTCGCGGCGGACCGCCAGTACGCACGCATCGTCCCGGAGCCTGCCGCCCGCAAACTCTTTCGCCGCCGACAGCACCGCCCCGGCAACCGCCTCCACACTCTGCGCCGCGTCCAGGGCCGCGCCCGCCGCGGCGCTGACCCCCGCGGCCCCGAAGAACTTCCAGGCGTCCGACCGCGCCTCGGTGATCCCGTCGGTGACCATCAGCAGCACGTCGCCCGGCTCCAGCGTCGCCTCCGCGGTGACGTACTCCAGGTCCGAATCCATGCCCAGCAGCGGGCCGAAGGCGGCCATCTCCTCCACGGGACGGTTCGCTCCCGGGCCGCTCCCCGCTGCCGCTCCGGCTCTCCGCAGAAGCAGGGGAGGCTCCATTCCCGCGGAGGATACGCGCACCGACCCCGTGCGCGGGTCTACAATGGCGACCGAGAGCGCCGCGAGCGCCCCGATGATGCGCCCGTCATTGCCGTTGCTGCCGTCCGAGGTAACCGCGCTCCCCGAAGGACCATGGCCCAGCAGGCGGTTGAGGTACCCGAGCGCGAGCGCCGGGTCGCCCCCGTGCTCGCGCAGAAGGGTGCGCAGGGTGTACTTGATCTCGGCGGTATAGGAGGCCGCGTCCAGTCCCTTACCCGTTACGTCGCCGACCACCAGCGCCGCCCGGCCGCCCGAGACGCAGAACGTGTCGTAGAAGTCACCGCCCACCTGCGCCTCGTCCGACGCGGCCTCGTATAGCTTTTCGATGCGAAGCCCGGGAAAAGCCAGGGGGTCCCCTTCCTCGAGGAGCGAACGCTGAAGGATCTCCGCCACGCGGGTCTGCTTCGCGAGCAGCGTCTCCCGCTCGGTCTCCAACTGTTTGCTCTCCGTGATGTCGGAGTTGCAGCCGACCCACTCCACTACGCTGCCTCCGGCATCCAGGATGGGGGCGGCGCGGGAAACGGTGTAGCGATAGCCGCCGTCCCGGTGCCGCAGCCGGTACTCGCACTCATAAGGGCTCTGCTCCGCCAGAGCCTTGCGCCAGACGCGGCTGACGTGGTAGCGGTCGTCCGGGTGGGTGGCCTGGAGCCAGCCCCAGCCGCGGTACTCCTCCCACAGCTGCCCGGTAAATAGTCCCCACAAGGGCGCCGGGCGTACGACTGCTCCCTCCGCGTCGGTCCACCAGACGACCTGGTTGGTCGCGAGCGTCAACACCCGGTACCGCTCCTCCGACAGGCGCAGCACCTCCTCAAGCCGCTTCCGGGCCGTGATGTCCTGCGCGATGCCGCAGATGGCGAACGCCCTGCCGTCCGGGCCTGTCAGGGGGAACTTCACCGTGGAGAGCACGTGCGGGCCGTCCGGGTAGACTCCCGCTTCCTCGGCGAGGAGCGGCTCGCCCGAATCCAGCACGCGGCGGTCGTTGTCGACGTAAGCCGGGGCGAACTCGGGGCCGAAGATGTCGTAGTCGGTACGCCCGAGGACATCGTCCGCCGAGAGACCGGTCAACTGCTCCGCCAGGCGGTTGAACAGGATGTACCGCCCGTCCAGGTCCTTGGCGAAGACGATGGCCGCGTTGTTGTCGACGATCTGCTCCAGAAAGCTTTCCGTCAGCCGCAGCGCCTCCTCCGCCTCCTGCCGCTCCGTGACGTCGAGCGCGGCCCCGACGATCTGGAGGGCGGTACCGTCCGCGGCGCGGCGGAAAACGGCGTCCCTCCCCTGGAACCAGTGCCACGAGCCGTCCCTGTGCCGCAGGCGGTACTCGGCCTGGGCGACCTCCCCGTCTCCAAGCCGGGACGCCCGGTCGAGGATCGCGTCCATCACCGAAACGTCGTCCGGGTGCAGGAGGCGGGCGAACAGCTCCGACCCCATCGCCCGTATCTCCTCGGGCGTGTAGCCCAGCGTCGTCTGGATCTGGCGGTTGACGTAGATGTTGCGCCGCTCCGACAGGTCGTAGACGTACAGGAGGGCCGGGGTGACTTCGGCGACGCCGCGCAGGAACCGCTTGCTGGGAGAAAAGAGGCCCGCGGGGGAGGGGCCTGCGGCGGAAACGGATTCCGCAGCGACGCCCGCCCGCGCGCGGGGGGCTTGGCTCGGGCGGACTGCTGCGGTCTCCTCTTCCATGTGCGGCGCTTCTCTCGCCATGTCACGTTACCGGATGGCAGGGAAGGTGGGAACAGGGTACGGCGCGCGACACAGCCCTGGACGCGCGCGCGCTCGCTTACCCGGGAATTATACCACCGGAGCGCCAAACGCGGCCGGAGAGACGGCATTCGCGTCCGTACCAGTCGCTGATGACTTATCGTCCATTATCCCGGTCACCCCGGTATACCCCGGCAACTGTACGACGCGTCCGCTTTCCGATACAATCGGACTGCGATTTCGGCCCCGCCGCGGCGATAAGGGTCAAAACAAGGAGAGCGTGGACAGGCGTATGCCCGCACAGAGTCTGGATCAGATCGTGTCGCTTTGCAAGCGGCGCGGCTTCATCTTCCCCGGCAGCGAGATCTACGGCGGCCTTCAGGGCACCTTCGACTACGGGCCCCTCGGCGTCGAGCTGAAGAACAACCTGAAGAAGCTTTGGTGGAAGCATAACGTCTACGAGCGCGACGACATGGAGGGCATCGAAACGGCGCTCCTGACCAACCGCTACGTCCTGCGCTATTCCGGACACGAGAAGGGCTTCACCGACCCCCTGATCGACAACCGCACCAGCAAGAAGCGCTACCGCTTCGACCACCTGCTTCGCGACCAGAAGCCCGACGTCCTGGTGAACCTCGCGCTCTCCTTCGGCCTTCCCGCCGACTCGGACGACGAGACCATCGCCATCGAACTGCTGAAGGAGCCCGCGCGCGCCGAGGCGGCGCTGAAGGCGGCCAAGGTGATCGACCCGACCGACGGCAAGCCGGGGGACTGGACCGAGCCGCGCACCTTCAACCTGATGTTCAAGACGCAGGTCGGGCCGGTGGCCGACGACGAGTCGTTCGCCTACCTGCGGCCCGAGACCGCGCAGGGCATGTTCGTCAACTTCAAGAACGTCCTGGACTCCACCAACCGGAAGCTGCCCTTCGGCATCGCGCAGATCGGGAAGTCGTTCCGCAACGAGATCACCCCGCGCAACTTCCTGTTCCGCGTGCGCGAGCTGGAGCAGATGGAGATCGAATACTTCGTCAAGCCCGGCGAGGACGAGCGCACCCACGACGAGTGGATCACCGACCACGTGGACTGGTGGGTCGAGGAGGTGGGCCTGGCGCGCGAGCGGCTGAAACTGCACGAGCACCCGAAGGACAAGCTTTCCCATTACTCCAAGCGCACGGTGGACATCCTCTACGAGTTCCCGACGCTCGGTTTCGACGAGCTCGAGGGCATTGCCAACCGCACCGACTGGGACCTGGGCTCGCATTCGCGCGACCAGGCAAACCTGCCGCTCTCGCCCAACACGGCGGAGAAGGCGCTGAAGA
The DNA here is from genome assembly GCA_035539875.1 of Armatimonadaceae bacterium. Lineage (GTDB taxonomy): Bacteria > Armatimonadota > Armatimonadia > Armatimonadales > Armatimonadaceae > CALEKU01. Next base: position 3,493 of record DATLHN010000072.1, on the reverse strand, counting down.
ACGAGCACTCGGTCGAGAAACTCACCTACTTCGACCACGAGACCAACAAGCACATCGTGCCGTTCGTGGTCGAGCCCGCCGCGGGCGTCGACCGCGGCGTACTGGCCGCGCTCTGCGAGGCGTACGACGAGGAGAAGCTGGAGAACGGCGAGACCCGCGTCGTCCTGCGCCTGAAACCCGCCCTGGCGCCGATCAAGGTGGCCGTCCTGCCTCTCAAGAAGAACAACGACGAGATCGTGGCGACCGCCAAGAAGATCAAGAATCTGCTCCAGTCGAAGGGCGACATGCGCACGGTCTACGACGACACGGCGGGTATCGGAAAGCTCTACCGCCGCCAGGACGAGGCGGGCACGCCGTTCTGCGTGACCGTGGACTTCGACACGCTTGGCCAGGGCAAGGACGGCGACGCGAGCCTGAAGGACACGGTGACGGTGCGCGAGCGCGACTCGATGGCGCAGGAGCGTGTGGCCATCGCGGACCTGCCCGCCTACATCCGCGAGCGGATCGGGTAGGTTCGGCCCCGCAATCCCGGCAGGAAACCGCCCCGCCCGTGCGGAACCGGTCTGCGGGACATTGCCCGTGCGGAGACTCGGGCGCGCAGGAAAGACGCGAGGTACTTCCGACTTGGTGGGTGAAGTCGTCGTTAAGGGCTGGCGGAACGGGTTGCTGATCCTTCTGCCGCCGGAAGACCCCTGGGAACAGGTGGTCGATCAGGTCCACAACAAGCTGGACGAGGCGAAGGCGCGTTCGTTCTGGCGCGGGGCGCAGACCACGTTCGACTGCGGGATGCGCGCCGTCAGTCTGCCGGAGATGGAGGCGCTGCTCGACCGGGTGAAGCGCGGGTTCGGCCTGGTGCCGGTCGCGGTGGTCGCGGCGGACGCCGCCACGCGCGAGGCGGGCGAGAAACTGGCCCTCGTCTCCTACCCCGAGATGCCCGTCATCAAGAAACCGGCCGCCCGCGACGAGCGGGAGGAGGCGGTACAGAGCGCGTCGCAGCAGGCCGCGCCGCAGCAGCCGCGACCCGCCGCCGCGGCGGGAGGCCCCGCGAGCAACGCGCTGTACGTGCCCGGGACCGTGCGCTCCGGCCAGCGCATCGTCCACGACGGCCACGTCGTGGTCGTCGGCGACGTCAACGCCGGGGCCGAGGTGTTCGCCGAGGGCGACATCCTGGTCTTCGGGTCGCTGCGGGGCCTCGCGCACGCCGGGTGCTCGGGGGACGAGACGGCGCGCATCGTGGCGGGAAGCCTCCAGCCCCCGCAGCTGCGCATCGCCGGCAAGATCGCGCGCTCGCCGGAGGCTGCGGGGCAACCCGGCCGCGGGGCGTCGTCCGGGCCGCAGCGCAGCCCGGAGGTGGCCCGCATCGAGGGCGGCGAGATACAGGTGTCGCCGCTCTGAACCCACCCGCCGCGGCCCGGGAATTGCTGTTATAATAGCGGTTATTGACTTTGGGAAGCCTATCGGGGGAACATCGGATTCATGGCTGACACCGGCAGGGTGATCGTCATCACCTCGGGCAAGGGGGGCGTCGGGAAGACCACGACGACCGCCAACGTGGGGATGGCACTGGCGCAGATGGGCGAAAAAGTCGCCATGATCGACGCCGATATCGGACTGCGCAATCTGGACCTCGCGCTCGGGCTGGAGAACCGGATCGTCTACGACATGGTGGACGTGGTCGAAGGCCGGGCGAAGCTCCGCTCCGCGCTGATCAAGGACAAGCGGAACCAGAACCTGGTCCTGCTCCCGGCGGCGCAGACGCGCGACAAGAGCGCCGTCAACCCGGAGCAGATGAAGCAGGTGGTCGCCGAACTCCAGGAGGAGGGGTACACCTTCGTCCTCATCGACTGCCCGGCGGGCATCGAGCAGGGCTTCCGCAACGCGACCGCGGGCGCGAACGAAGCCATCGTGGTCACCAATCCCGAAATGAGCAGCGTCCGCGACGCCGACCGGATCGTCGGCCTGCTGGAAGCGCAGGACCTGCGCAATCCCCGCCTGATCGTCAACCGCATCCGGCCCCGCATGGTCAAGGTCCAGGAGATGCTGGCGGTCGAGGACGTGCAGGAGGTGCTCGGAAACGCGGTAAAGCTCCTCGGCGTGGTGCCCGATGATGAGGCGATCATCACTTCCACCAACCGCGGCGAGCCGGTGTCCCTGCTCGAGACCTCGCAGTCGGGACTGGCTTACCGCAACATCGCGCGGCGGCTGCGCGGTGAGGAGGTGCCGTTCCTCGATCTGGACGAGAAGGACCCGGGCTTCTTCGGGCGGCTCAAGAAGCTGTTCGCAGCGGGGTAACAGGGGAGAACGCCGAACGTCATGGCCATGAATACGCTATTTGACCGAATCTTCGGTCGGAGCGAGAAGTCCTCGCGCGATATCGCCAAGGAGCGGCTCGTCTTTGCCCTCCAGGCGGACCGGGTGACCATCAACCCGGCCAAGATGGACCAGGTGCGTCAGGAGCTTTTCGCCGTCCTGTCGCGCCACTTCGAGATCGACTCGACCAACCTGGACTTCTCCGTCGAGCGCGAGGGCACCGCCACCGCGCTGGTCGCCAGCATTCCCATCCGGCGCGTCAAGGCCGAGTAACGCCGCGCGCGCGCAGTAGCAGTAGCAGGATGGGCACGCAGCGGGGGATCGGGCGCGAGTGCGCGCCCGATCCCCCATATCCCCGCTCCGGGAGGGCGCGATGGCGGCCATGTTCCGGGTGTCCCTGCTGTCGGTAGTACTGGCCTGCCTGCTCCACCTGGCGGGCTCGGGCTCCGTGGCCGAGCCCATCAGCCTGGAACTGAGCGCGCGTAACCCGCTGGCCTGGGCTTTGATCCTGTCGCTCTGCGCGGTGGTGGCGCTCTTGGCCCGCCGCCTCCTGCACAACGGCCACGTCGTCCGCACCGCGCTCCTCCTGCTCGCCGTTCCCGGTCTCCTGATGATCGCCTTCACGGACCCCGCCTCCGAACTGCACCTGACGGCGCTCGCGGTGGTCGTCACCGGTGCCACCCTCTGGTTCACGATCATGGGGGCGGATTACGAAGACCGGCCGCTGATCGACGGGGCCATCCTGTGCCTCTTCTCCCTGCCCATCCTGGGCGCGCTCCTCCCCGGCCTGGCGCAGAAGGCGTTCGTCCTCTACGTCCTTGCCGGGGCCAACCGACTGTACTACGATAGTCTGCTCCCCGAAAATCCGGGCGGTCCCGGGAGGGGGAGCCGCCGACCGGTCCACCGCCGCCGGTGGAGGTGAGGAGGTTCTCGTGCCGCGCAAGACGACCGTCGCCGTCGAGGGCGACGCGTTCCGCATAGACGGTAAGCCGACCTACGCCGGGCGGGCGTACCGGGGGCGAAAGGTCGAGGGGCTGCTGATGAACGCCCGCCTCGTGCAGGGCATCTTCGACGACCGCAATCCCGAGACGCGCCGGATGTGGGACTACCCCGACGGCACCCCCTTCGACGCCGAGCGCAACACGCGCGAGTTCGTCGCGCAGATGCCCGCGTGGCGCGAGGC
>DATLHN010000071.1:0-9761 GCA_035539875.1 Armatimonadaceae bacterium | reverse complement strand
TACGTCTCGGACTGGGGCGGACGCCGCCCGAAACAGGGTGAACCCTCGGCCCCCTCCGCGGGTACGCCCGCCCTGGTCGACAAGCGCGGCGTGGCCGCGAGCGGCGCGGTGTCCTTCGTGGACATCGCGTCGCGCCGGGCGGTCGCGCAGGTGGAGGTCGGACTGCACCCGTCCGACATGGCCCTCTCCCCCGACGGCGCGACGCGATGTCCACGAAGGACACCGCGCCGCTCGCGGCCACGCCGCGCTTGTCGACCAGGGCGGGCGTACCCGCGGAGGGGGCCGAGGGTTCACCCTGTTTCGGGCGGCGTCCGCCCCAGTCCGAGACGTACGCGGTCGCGCCGTCGGCGGACAGCACGACGGCGTACGGGGCGACTCCGACGGGAATTTCCGCCGCTACCGCGCCCGAATCCAGGTCCACGACGGCGAGCGCGTTGCTGCGCGAGAGGCAGACGTACGCGGTCTTCTCGTCGGCGCTGAGGGCCAGGCCGCAGGGGTAGGAGGCCCCGCCGCTCTTCGGGCCCGGGAGCGTGATCTGTCGCGACCAGGCGAGTCTGCCGTCCGACCCAATCGCCGTCGCCACCCCCAGCAGGCTCGCCGAGTTCGTGGCGTAAATGCGTCTGCCGTCCCGGCTCACTGCAAGACCGTGCATCGAGCCGCCGCCCGCCGGGAATTTAAGGAATCCCTTCTCGCGCCAGGAGTCGGCGTCCACCGCGACCACGCCCCGGTTGTCCTTGACGTAAAGTGTCTTCCCGTCCGGAGTGAGGGCGATGTCCACGGGGCGGCTGCCGGGGAGGGTCAGCACGTCGCCGACCGGCCGGACCGTCTGGCTGGTGGCGACGCGGTGGGCGATGCCGCCCCTTTGCGGGCCGACGGGCGGGGAGACGGTGGCGATGTAGCCCGCGCCCGCAGTGAAGAGAGCGGCGCAGGCGGCGAACCAGGCGGCATTTCGGCGCATGACTTCCACTTCGGCCCGTGGTGGTCCGCTTCCTCTTCGATTTCGACCCGGGCCGGACGCAGCACTGAGTTACGGCGCGCTGGCTCAGCGGTCCCAGCGGTAGCGCTGGCGCTCCGCCTCGCGCGCCAGGGTCCGCGCCAGGGCGATCGCCTCGGCGACCGGCAGGTGTTCGATCTGCGGTCCCCCGCCGGTGTACACCTGCCCGGCGGAGTCGATCTGAAGACGCGCCAGTCGCTGCCGCCGGTCGAACGGCGTCTGGCGCAGGATGACAGCCTGCACGTTGCGCAGGGGGACGATGTGCTCGGCGCGGCTGAGCGCGCCGCGCCGCGTGCGGAAGTAGCGCGCGCCGAGGGCGTAGCCGAGGTGGCGGTAGCTCAGCACACTGGAGACGAACGACACCGGGACGAGCAGGAGCGGCAGCGCGCCCCACCAGAGGGACGGCAGCCCGATGCCCGCCGGGACCAGCCGCTCGACGTTCCAGAGGACGGCGGTCAGCCCCGCCGAGAGGAACAGGCTTAACCACACGCCCGGAAGCGCCTCGCGCCGCACGGCCCGCGGGGAGACCCGCCGCCACGTTTCCGGCTCCGGCTCGAGGTCCGGGAAGAACTGCGGCAGTAGCGCGGGAACCGAAGCGCGCGGCAACACCGGCACCAGCACGTCGCGCCCCCCGTGCGCCCCCCCGTCCTGCTGCGACGCGGCGGTCGCGGCTCCGCCCGCGGTGTCCGCGCGGAGCGTCGCCAGCCCGAGCAGGCGGCGCAGGAACTCTTCCTCGATCTTGAGCACCTGGATGCGGCGGCGCGGCAGGCGGCTCGCCCGCCGTGTCAGCAGGCCGTATCCGCGGTGCAGGTCCTCGCCGTCGCGGCCCAGACGGAACCCGAAGTAGAGCAGGATGGAGCCCGCCACGGAAAACACCGCGGCGGAAGCCAGGCCCGCCGCGATCGCCACGCCAATCACGACCCACGGGGCGGCCCCCGCCTGTGCCAGACCCCGCGACAGCAGGCGCGCGGCGGCGCGGTAGAACTGCTTCTCCGACTCCTCGGGGATCAGGTCGTCCACGAGGGCGAACCCGCCGAAGAGCACGGCCATCACTGTCCCCAGGTGGTTCGCCGTCAGCCCGGCGAGGACCAGGTCCTTCAGCGGCACATGCCAGAGCGTCTCGCCTTCGCCGCGGCTCCGGCGCAGGACGGAGGGTGCAGCGGCGGCGGTGGCCAGAGCGGGGATGTCCGCGTCTCCGTCCGCGGCCTCCCCCGGGACCTGTGCGAATATCGCCTGGCGCAGCCGATCCGCCTCGGCGACCGAGAGGACCGACAGCGAAGCTTCCGCGCCGCTACCGCCCGCCGTCTCGATATCCACCTTGACCACCCCGAAGACGCGGTGCGCGACGCCCTGCTCCAGGCGTACGTCCTGAACGCGGGCCAGCGGGATGTGCCGCTCCTGCTTGCCGATCAGGCCGTGCCGGATAACCAGCTCGCCGCCCGCGATGCTGTACGTAAAGGTGAAGTAGCGGGCGACCGACCAGAGGAGGGAGAGGCCCGCGAAACCGAGGATCGCCCAGAGGTACCAGGCGACCCGCCGACCCGCCAGAAGGGCGATGACCAGCGGGAAGAACGTACTTCGAACCAGGCCGACGACCGTGAATATCAGCGTCGCCGGGTGCAGGCGACCGTGGAGGGCGGCGGCGGCCGGTTCGTCAGACGGCATCGTCGCCCCCCGCGCCCGTCGCGACCAGTTGATCGCGCAGGCGGACCGCCTCGTCGGCATCCAGTCCGGGAATCTGGAGCGATGCCGCGTGCGTGCCCGCCGTGTGCAGCACGAGCGACGCCAGGCCGTATCGCCGCTCGAACGGCCCCCGGTTCAGGTCCACGTGCTGGAGACGCGAGAGCGGCAGGAACTGGATGGTCTGCCACCATACTCCCCGCCGGATGAGGAGGACGCGCTCCTCCAAAAGGTAGCCGCTCGCGGCGTAGGCGAGTGTGGGATGTCGCATGGTCATGAACGCGGACCAGAGCGCGAGCGCGCCCCAGGCAACCGCGAGCCACGGCCACGCGACGGGCCCGATGGCCCGCCCCAGGAAGAACGCGCCCGCCCCCGAGAGGAGCAGCAGGATGCCGTACCCGACCGCATTATCCAGACGCCAGAGCGAGACGACGCGCGGGTCGAGCGGCGTGAACGCAGGCGGCCGTCCGTCCGCGAGGCGCGTGGGCGTCGTGTGCGCTGCGGACTCGATCTCCGCTGGAGAGGGCGTTTCCATCACTACCTGTGGAGAGTCCCGGCGGGACCGGGTGGTTGCGCGCGGGACTGGAAGAGAAATGCGCCGCTACGGACCGCGGGGCTTTCCCTTGACCTTGTTCTTCTTGGCGTATCCCTTGTCGGAGCCGCGCTTCCCCGGGTTGTACTGCGGTACCATCCAGATGCCGCGCGCCGTCACCGTGTACAGCCGGGTCTCCTTGTCGTCCTTCAGGTCGGCGGAGTCGGCGTCCTCGACGTGGAACCACCTGCTGTGTCCGTCGGCGAAGGTGAGGTTGTCCCCGCCCTGGTGGACGACGCGCATCCGGAGGACGTTGGCGAAGTCCGGAGTCTCAATGGTGACGTAGACGCAGCCCCAGTCCCTGCCGAACGGCTGGAGACTGCTGCTGTGCTGGAGCGCCACCACGTTCGCGGGCAACTCGATCTCGTCCTCGGAGCGTGGCGTGTTCCAGCGGACGCCCCCCTCGTCGGACTGGTAGTAGTCCTCGAACGGGTACGAATCGTCCGAACCCAGGAAATAGTTGTAGGAGTAGCAGTTGGTTATGGGCTTGCCGTCGTAGCCCTTGCCGGCGCAGTAGCCGACCGCCTCGAACGTGTCGGGAAGCGAGGGGCAGCGGAAGACATCCCGGTTCTTCGTGTACGGCAGGAGGAGCAGGGACCATCCGTTGAACGGGGTGCCGTCCGACTTGACGCCGTCCAGGACGGTGTTCCGGTTCTCGCCGCCGACGGGCACCCAGTAATCGTCGTAGTCCTGCGCGTACATCAGCATCGCCAGACCGATCTGCTTGCCGTTGGACAGGCAGGTCGTCGTGCGCGCCCGCTCCCGGACGCCGTTGAAAACGGGGAGCAGTATCGCGGCGAGCGCCGCGAGGATGGCGATCGTGACCAGCAGCTCCACGAGGGTGAATGCCGTCAGGCCGCGCGCGCGCGCGGGACGCCCGCCGCGCGCCGCGCCGAGACGTTCACCGCGCGTACCACTTCCCCGTGGCGATGGCAGCATGAGAGCGAGTCCTTTTCGATCGTTGACCACCGTACCCATTATTCCGTATTGGAACGATATCAACCTCTCCTGCTTTGCGGAAGTGGAAGCAGGTTCTGAGAACTCGCGCGGGCGGATTACGTGCTCGCGGTGAATGCGGGGGGCGGTTCCGGGCGCAAAGGCGATGCCATCGGCTACAATAAGGCTAACACGACGCGGACGCAGGGCGCAGCCACGCCGCCGACCGTCTTAACAGGAGTGGATGAAAAGCAGCCATGCCCACGGCCATGCATGACGACGTAGAGCGGGTTCTCTTCTCGGAGGAGCAGATCAAGGCGCGGGTGCGCGAGCTCGGGGAGCGCATAACCCGGGACTACGCGGGTAAGGACCCGCACCTCGTCACCATCGTCAAGGGCTCCATCCCGTTCATCGCGGACCTGATGCGGGCGGTCGACATCCCGCTGTCCGTGGACGTGATGGGCGTCTCGTCGTACTCCGGGACCCAGTCCTCGGGCGAGGCACGCCTGACCAAGGACCTCGACGATTCGATCGAGGGGAGGCACGTGCTGGTGGTCGAGGACATCATCGACACCGGCCTGACCCTGTCCTACGTGCTACGCAACCTGCGCCAGCGCGCCCCCGCGTCGGTCAAGGTCGTCACGTTCCTCGACAAGCCCATGGGTCGGGGGACCCCGGTCGACGCCGACTACGTCGGCTTCACCATTCCCGACGAATTCGTAATCGGCTACGGCCTCGACTGGAACCAGCGCTACCGGAACCTGCCCTACGTCGGCGTTCTGAAGCGCGACGTCTACGCCGGTCCCCTGTAAGACCGCGGTCCGGCCCGCATCGGCAAATCCGGGAGGTACACACCAATGAGTTCGGTCCTGTTCGCGCCGCCGCGCACCGTCCGCAAGGTGAAATCGGGCGACCTGGAAGCGATGAAGAAGGCTCTGAACCAGGGGCCGCCGGACAAGCACGCCGCCCGCTACGCCCGCCAGGAGCGCGGCGAGTGCGTCTACCTCCTCGCCGCGCAGGAGGAGACGCCGGTGGGGCACCTCCTCCTGAAGTGGGACGGGGCGGGCCACGGGCCGGCCGCCGCGCTCGAGGGCGTCGCCGACGTCGAAGACCTGTTCGTGGACCCGGCGCACCGCCGCCGCCACGTCGCCACCCGCCTTCTCGACGAGGCGGAACGCCTCGCCGCCGCGCGCGGGTACAAGCGTATAGGTCTCAGTTGCGGCGTGGACAACGAGGAGGCCCGCGCGCTCTACGAGAAGCGGGGCTACCGGGACGCCGACCTCGGCACGTTCCGCCTTTCCGGCGCCTGGGTCGATCCCGAGAGCGGCGAGGAGGGGGCGTGGGAGGAGCACTGCGTCTACCTGGTCCGCGACCTGGGAGGGGCGGCAACCGCGGACGCTCCCGGCGTGTCTGAGACCTCAGAACAGAGCGATGCGGGAGGCAACTCAGCGATGACCGATAACGGGACCGAAGCCGGGAAGGTGGACGCGGCTCAGCAGAGCGCACCGGAGGAGACGACCTCCGCCTCCGCTGCCGCGTCCGGCGAGCAGCAGGAAGAGCAGGCGGAGAAGCCCCTGACCGATCAGGTCGTCGACTTCGCGTTCGGCGTCGCGCTCAGCGCGGCCGAGACGCTGGAGAAGGTGGTGAACCAGGCGGTCGGCGCGGCGAAGGACGCCCCCTCCTTCTTCGAGCAGATGCAGGAGAAGGGGCGGCCTGCCCGGGAGAAGCTGGTCCGCGACCTGCGCGGGGACGTCCTCAAGCCCGCCCGGGACGCCGCCGAGACCGTGGCCGACGTCGCCACGGCGGGGCGCGCCAGCTTCAAGAGCGCCGAGGACGAGATCCGGGCGCTGGAGGAGCGGGTGAAGACGCTGGAGCGCGAGGTCGTCGCCCGCACGACCGTCGGAGCCCCGGACGCCGGGCCGTTCGTGGCGGACGAGGACGCCCCGCCTGCCGTCGAAGTGGAGACGGAAGGTGCCGTCACCGAGGCCCCGTCCGACGCCGCGGCGGCGTCCGACGCGATCCCGACGCCGGAGGACGAGTCCACGGCATCGGCGATGGACGTGGAGACGGGCGAAATCGCCCTGCCCGATAAGCAGCCGAAGGGTGCGCCGAAGTCGTCCGGAAAACCGGCGACCCCGAAGTCGCGCCCGGCCGCTCGCAAGGCGGGGGAGGAACCGGAGAGCAAGCCTGAGGGCGGGGATAGCGGAGAAGCGTGACGGACAGCAGTCCTCCTTCACAGAGTGCGGGAGCGCCGCGCCTTTTGCTGGCCTCCGCATCGCCGCGCCGCCGGGAACTGCTCGGCCTGCTCGGCGTGCGCTTCACGGTCGTTACCAGTCGCTTCAATGAGGAGCGGCTTAAGGAGACCGTATCCGACCCGGTCGAATACGTGCGCCAGGCCGCCGAGGGAAAGGCCCGCGACGTGGCCGCGCGGCGGGCGGGCGTCGTCCTCGGCGTGGATACCGACGTGGTCCTCGCGGACGGCACGATCCTGGGTAAGCCTGCCGACCAGGACGACGCTTTCGCCACGCTGCGTCGGCTTTCCGGCGTGACACACTCGGTCTATTCGGGCGTCGCCCTGCTCGCCGCGGATGGAACCGGAGAGGCAGGTGTCTCCCGGAGCGAGGTGCGCGTGGTCGAGACGAAGGTCACCTTCGCGGACCTGTCCGACGAGGCAATTGGCGCCTACATCGCCACCAGGGAGCCGTTCGACAAGGCCGGGGCGTACGCGATCCAGGGGCGCGCCATGCCCTTCGTCTCGCGAATAGACGGCGACGTCTCGAACGTCATCGGCTTGCCGCTGTGGACGGTGGGGGAGATGCTGGCGGACTTCGGCGTCCCGCTCTGGCGCTTCGGGGAATAAATACGTCCGGGGCGTGAGAACCGCGCCCCGGACGTTACTTGCCTACTTGCCCTTCTTCCAGTTTCCCCGCGTGAAGTCGGGGAAGTCGATCGGGGCGTTCTTCTTCGCGACCGACGCCTCCGAGAGCGCCACGGGAGCGCTCCACGCCGCCGCGTCGTAGACGTCGATGTCCGGCGGCAGGCCCTCCTTCACGCACTGCATCAGACGGTAGTTCATGATGAAGTCCATGCCGCCGTGCCCGCCGAGCTTGCGCGCCAACTCGCCGACGTTCTTCCAGAGCGGGTCCTCGTACTTCTCCTTGAACGCGTCCACCGTCTTCCAGTCGTGGCCGCCCTCCTGCCCGTCCAGGAAGATGCGCGCCGGGTAGTCCCGGAACGCGCCCTTCGTGCCCGCGATCAGGTTCAGGCGGTCGTAGGGGCGGGGCGTCACCACGTCGTGCTGGAGCATGATCGTCCGGCCCAGCGCGGTCTGGATGAGGCTGGTGTTCATGTCGCCCGCGCGGTACTTCTCCCGGCGCTTGGGGCTATCGGCCGCCGCGGTTCTGTCGCGGTACTCGGTCAGGCTCGCCTCCCGGCTGCTCATCGAGACCAGGCGCGTGAACCGGTCGCCGCGGTGGATGTCCATGTACCAGGCCACCGGGCCGAGGCCGTGCGTGGGGTAGAAGTTGCCGTCGCGATCCACGTGGGGCTTGCGCCGCCAGAGGCCCTCGCCGGAGTCGGCCAGCAGGATGCTGCGGAGGTCGTGAATATACGCCGCCTCGCCGTGCGTGATCTCGCCGAACAGCCCGTCGTGGACCATCCGGTTGACCATCATCTCGCTGGAGCCGTAGCAGCAGTTCTCCAGCATGACGCAGTGGCGGCGGGTCTTCTCGGACGTGTCCACCAGCTTCCAGCAATCCTCCAGCGTTTCGGCGGCGGGCACCTCTACGGCGGCGTGCTTTCCGTTCTCCATCGCCGAGATAGCCATGCGGACGTGCCAGTTCCAGGGAGTCGCGATGTAGACCACGTCGATGTCGTCGCGCTTGCACAGGTTTTCGTAGTCCCGGTCGCCGCTGTTGTACTGGGTCGGCGCGGGCTGGCCGGCCTTCTCGATGCGCTCCGCCGCGCGGGCGGTCTTCTCCTTGACCACGTCGCAGACCGCGACGACCTGCACGCCCTCGACACCGAGACAGTCTCGCAGGAGCCCGCTGCCGCGCCCGCCGACGCCCACGAACCCGAGTCGCACCTTCTCGCGCCGCTCGAAGGGCACACCGCGCATCGACTCGCGCGCTGCCGCCGCCGCCGCCGTAGTTGCCATGCTCACACCTTTCCCCGGAGTCGCCGCCTCGGCAAGCCCCGTTCCCGCCAGTCCGGCTCCGAGGACCGTAGCCGCCTGTATCAACTCCCGCCGTGTCAGTTCGTCTTTCATGCCTTGCTTTCCGTCAGGGTGACCGCGTGCGTCATACCCTCCGCGGCGACCGCGTCCAGAATGTCGCCATCACTATTCGTGCGAACCCGCGTCCGCAGCCCGTTTTCCACACGCTCGACCCGGATCTCGATGCCGCGCTCCCCGAAAGCGTCCGGCAGCCGGAATGTCATCTCCGGCCATTCCCGCGGCAATCGGGGCGTTATCGCGAACGACCGGAAGCCGGTCGGCAGCAGACCGAGGATTCCCTCCGCGAAGACGCGGCAGTACAGCGCCGACTCCGCGGACAGGTGCGCCTGGCCCCCTTCCGGGTACGCCTCCACGGGGTAGGGCACGTGGTCGCCGAGCAGGCGGCGGCGCGAGAAGGCCGTCAGGTATCGCAGCGCGGTCTCCGTCTCGCCCGCGGCGAAGACCCCGCGCAGGGCGTACAGCGTCGAGCGGTCCCAGAAGACTTTGTCGCCCGCCTCCGTCGCCAGCCCGTCCGGTGTCCACAGGCGCGGCGAGAAGAGCGCGTCGATGGTGCCGCGCAGGCGCGCGCCCTCCGCCAGCCCGAAGCAGAGCGGCAGGCAGACCCAGGCGCGCAGCGTCGTGTTACCGTCGTGGTAGCGGTAGGTCTCGTAACCCTCGACCGTCGCGCCGAAGTGATCCTCTATCGCGGTGGCTAGCGCGTCCGCGCGCCGGTCGTACTCCGCCGCCTCGTCGGGCTTTTCCAGCGACCGCGCCAGGTCCGCCGCCCGGCGCAGGGCGTCGAAGGCGAGGCAGGAGGTGGAGAGGTTCGCGTCGCCGGAGGAAAACCGGCCTTCCAACTCGTCCGAGTCTGAGGCGACGACGCCGTCGCGGCGCGTCTTGCGGCGGACGTACTCCAGGCACCACGCCACGGCGGGCCAGAACTCCTCCGCGAGCGGACGGTCGCCGCGCGCCAGGAGATAGCGGGACAATCCGCCCGCGATCATCGCCGCGTCACCGCGGTCGCCCGCGCCGCCCCAGGCGACCGTCCCCTCGACCTCGAAAGAGGAGGGGAGGGTGGCGTACTCCGGCGTCATCGCGCGGGCGAAGGCGCGGTAGGCGTTCTCCGCGGCGGTCTGCGCGTCGGCGTCGCCGAGGTAGGCGAAGAGCGGGCCGCTGTACTCCGCCTGGTCGTTGGCCCAGACGCCGCCGTAGTAGCGCCCGCCGCCCGGCGAGTGGACCAGGCCCAGGTTCGCCGTCTCGAACAGGCTCTCCCCGGCGCGCAGCTTCGCCATGCGGAAGGCGGCGTTCAACACCGGGTCCGGCGTCTCGACGGTCAGGGTGGCGCG
>DATLHN010000070.1:0-2505 GCA_035539875.1 Armatimonadaceae bacterium | reverse complement strand
GGCGGCCCGCTGCGTCGAAAGGCGTGAGAACTCGGTCAGGAACCGTCCGACCAGCGACGGGTGCAGGAGCGCCTCGCCCCGCCCGACCGCGCGCACCGCCGTGATCGTCTCCTCGGGCGGGGAGTCCTTCAGGACGTAGCCCCGCGCACCGGCTTTGATGGCGGAAAACACCCGGTCGTCGTCGTTGTAGATCGTCAGGATCACCACGCCGATGCTCGGGAACTCGCGCCGCAGAGTGTCGGTAAGCTCGATCCCGTTGGCCTGCGGCATGCCGATGTCGGTGAGAAGGACGTCCGGCCGTTGTGCGCGGACGACCGCGAGCGCCTTCGCGCCGTCCGCCGCCGTGCCGACCACCTCGATGTCGTCTTCCAGAGCCAGAAGACGGGCCAGCATTTCACGCGTGATAGTCTCGTCTTCGGCGATAACCAGACGAATCTTGCCCGGAGTCTCCGCAGATTCGGTCGTCATCTGATTAGACCTCTTCCTGCCAGTGGTAGGTGGCGACTTCGTCCCCGAATCGCCAGCGGCGAGGGCACGTCGTCTCCATCCAGTCCAGCGGTTCTCCGGGTAGCTGGGGAAGCGCGGCGCGGGCGAACGCCGCCCTCAGCGCCCCCTCCTGCTCCGCGCCGACGGCCTCGGGCGCGGCGGAGACGAACAGCGGCGTCCCGCTCGACGCCAGCAGGTCGAGCCACTGGCGGTTCAGGTGCCAGGGCACGGCTTCCGTCAGTCCGACGCAGTCGGCGTCGGCCGCGAAGAAGGCGTTGTGCTGGGGCATCCGGAACGCCAGCGTGTTCACGCCCATCTTGCGCGTACGCTCCCACTCGCGCCCGCTCGTGTCGTCCCCCGTCCGCTGCACCTCGAAAAGCCCCGCGCCTAGGTGGCCCACCGTGTTACAGCCGATGAGAACCGCGTCGCCCGCCGCCTCACGGATGGCCGAATACAGATCAAGAATCACTTCCGCCGTCGTACGGGAGCGGTCGGCAAAGTGCCATCCCGGCTTTGTAAAGCCGTGCCTCATCTCGAAACCCCAGCGTCCCGTCAGATCGAACGTGGTGAAGTCGTGCTTGATAAGACGGTATCCCCATCCGGTCAGGCGGCGAATGTCCGCCTGCACGAGGGCGCGCACTTCGGGCACGGTCGGGTCCAGGAAGGTCGCCCGGCGGTCCGTGGCGACGACCGGGTGCTCCTCCGGCAGACGCCAGCCGTCGGGGACCGGCGCGGTCGTGAGCAGCGGGCGTATCCAGATGCCGGGTCGGACCCCGAGTTCTGCGATCTCTGCGGCCAGGGCCGACATGTCTGGGAAGTATGCGTTGCCGCGGTCGTACGGGCCGCCGTTACAGCCTTTCGCCTCGAACCAGCCCGCGTCGATAACCTGGTACGGGGCGTTGTCGCCCTCCGGAGCGAGCGAGCTAAGCAGCGCCGCGTCGCGCAGGATCGTCTCCGCCGAGTTGTTCCCGTACGCGTAGTACCAGTCGTTGAAACCGTAGACGGGGTGGTCGGCGAGCCGCGGTGACGGGCAGAGCAGGCGGCTCAGGCCGGTCGCCGCCTCGAAAGCGGACTCGCCGTCGTGGCCGATGCGCAGGCGGACCGTCGCCGCCTCCAGCGTTCGGTTACCGAGGAGGACGTCGCCGCCGCCGTTGGCAACGTCCAGGAAAAGACTGATGCCCGCCGGGTCGGCCTGCCACCAAGCAATGGCCCGCGCGCCGGTCTCGACTCCGACGCCGTGCGTCCTCCCGCCGACGTGGACGAGGAACTGCCAGGGCATCCGCCGCTCCGGCACGATGCCGCGCCACTCCAGGTCGCCGTAACCCCGCTCCCAGGCGTCGCCCAGGAGCCGCGCACCTTCGGGCACGCCGACCTGCCATCTAAGATGGACGAGCCGAAGCCCCGTGGTCGGCGAGGCGATCGAAAGTACGACCCGGTCCGCGCCGACGGGAGCGGTGCGAACTGTCACTCCGCCGCCCTCCCAGGTGCCGACCCCGGTCGCTTCGAGCGGCCACGTCCCGTCGCCGCCGGTCGCGGCGACGCGCTCCGGACTCTGTACGAGCAGTTCCCACGGGCTCACGGCATCGCCTCCGTTCGGTACGAATGTGCGATCAGCGCGACGTACTCGCCCATGCCGCGATCGGCCAGGTCGAAGTTGACGGCGGCGCGCAGAGCGACGAGGGCGTCGCCGACCGACTTCGCCATCCGGTCGGCGACCCACTGCGGGTACGGCTCCCGGATCTCGGGAGAGACGACCTGGGTGCGCAGGGCGGTCAATACGGCCGACAGACGCTCCGGCGAAACGGCCACCTCCGGCTTGATCTCCAGCCGGAACGCCGGGGACCACGGGTGCGGCTTGAAGTAGGTGGCGAAGAGCCTGTCCTCGCGAACGCGCTGGACCGCGCCGTTCAGCGCGACGCGGACGGCTTCCCGCGCGGCGTCCGACGGAGTCAGGGTTTCTATCCGCTTCGAAAGCCAGTTGTTCTTGCTCTGCTGCGTTAGCGCGATCGGCTGCGGCGC
>DATLHN010000069.1:0-17490 GCA_035539875.1 Armatimonadaceae bacterium | reverse complement strand
GGCGTGCGCGCCATCACGCGGCGCACCTCGTCGGCCTTGCCCTTCAGCGTCGCGCGGGCGAACTCTTCGAACCCCTTTTCGCCCTGCTGGTTGTAGCGGGCGACGCAGGCGACGACCGCCTGCCCGAGCTTCTGCTTGGCGAGCTCCACGAACGGCGAGCCGTACTGCGGCGGCGTCTCCGGGGCGAGCTTCGCGTAGGCGGTCCCGAGCGCGATTCCGCCGTAGTACGCGTTCGGCCTCTTGAACTCCGGCAGGTCCCACGCCGACCGGACCGGCGGGATGATGTTCGTGCCCGCGAACCGCTCGGCGAGGTCCCTGTCGCTCGTGTAGAGGAACTTCGCAAGTTCCCAGGCGAGGTCCTGGTTCCGGGACGCCTTCGTGATGCCGAGCATCGTCCCGCCCCAGGTAGAGGTCCGGCGTCCCCCGGGTTTCACCGCGGGCAGCGGCATCAGCGCCATCTTGCCCTCCACCGCCCCCACCTCGTTCTCGAACGTCTTCGTGCGCCAGTCCGGGGCGAACATCGTCATGATGAAGCCGTCTTCGAGCGCCCGGTTCGTCTCCTGCCCCCAGCCGAGGGCGTTGCCGATGCGCCCCTTGCCCGCCACGAGGGGGACGTAGAACAGCATGGTCTCGACCGCGACCTCGTTGTCGAAGATCACCTTGCCGTCACGGTCGAAGTAGCCGCCGTCGCGCTGGAAGAGGAGTATTTCCAGGCGGCCCGCGTCGGCGTCGGGAAGCTCCAGCATGTAGCGCTTGCCGGGGATCGACACCTTGCGCGCCGCCGCGACGAACTTGTCCCAGGTGTCGAGCTTCGACGCGTCGATGCCGTGCTTTTCGTAGAGGTCTCGGCGGTAGGCCAGCATGACCGGGTGGACGTCGTGCGGCAGGCCGAAGATGCGCCCGCGCGTCGTGTAGGGAGCGAAGCGGGCGGCGACCATCTTCTCGTCCCACCCCTCCGCCTCGATGCGGTCCGTCAGGTCCACGAAGCCGATGTTCTCCAGCGAGCCGCGGAAGAACGTCCCCGCGGTGCTGATCTCGGTCTCCACGAGGTCCGGCACGTCGAGGTCGGCCCAGAACGCGGCGCGCAGGCGGCGGCTCGTCGCCTCGCCGCTGACGAGCTGGATGTCCACCTTGACGCCCGGGTGTGCCTTTTCGAACGCGGGGATCGCTTCCGAATATGCGTCGAAGTGCGGCTTGGCGAACGTCCAGAAGGTGAGCGTCGCCGTCTTCTTCGGGACGGGGTTGGCGAGGATGTAGGCTCCGGAGAGCAGGGCGAGGAGCAATAGGGCTAGCGCCGCGCCGCCGTAAGGGAATCGCTGCATCGTTGGGCGAGGACCTTTCCGGCACATTATATAGCGGGCGGGGTCGTCGGACAACGCCCGAGCGGGCGGTGTACAGAACACTTTTGCGCGCTTCGGACCCGGAGTCGGCCCGAAGCCGTGTACAGCACGCAGGTTCCGGACTGCGGCCCGGCGAAACTGAGCGCATGTACCTCCCGGACTTCACGTTTGTCACCCCGCCGCGCGTGGTGGTCGGCTGGGGCGCGGCGACCGACGAACGGCTCGCGAAGGAGGCGGGCCGCCTGGGCAAACGTCCGCTCGTGGTCGCCGCGCGGTCCGTGCGCCGGAGCGGCGCGCTGGAGGCGATGCTGGTCCATCTCCGGGAGGCGGGTCTGACGCCGACCACGCACGAGAACGTACCCCCGGAGCCGACGGTCGATGACCTCCAGGACGCGATGGACGCGGCGCGCGAGGCAGACAGCGTGATCGCCGTCGGCGGCGGTTCGGCCCTGGACGTCGGAAAGGGCGCGGCGGCCCTCGCCGGGAGCGGGGTCACCGCGCGCGACTACTTCCACGGCAAGGCGCCGGTCCCCGAGTCCGCCGCGCGCGCCATCCTGGCCGTCCCGACCACCGCGGGAACCGGCAGCGAGGCGACCTGGGTGAGCGTGCTGGTCGAACCGGAGACCGAGCGCAAGGCCAGCATCCGCGGCGGCGCGATGATGCCCGCCGTTACCCTGCTCGACGCGAAGATGACCGTCTCCTGTCCGGCGTCCGTCACCGCCAACTCCGGCATGGACGCGTTCGTCCAGGCGGTCGAGGCGTACACGTCGACGGGGGCCAACCCGCTGACGGACGCCCTGGCGCTGGACGCCGCCAAGCTGACCGGCAACGCGCTGGAGGCGGCCGTCGGCGACCCGGACGACCGCATGGCCCGCGAGGCGATGCTGCTGGGCTCCTACATGGCGGGAGTGGCCCTGAACACGTCCCGTCTCGGACTCGTGCACGGCCTCGCCCATCCTATAGGGGCGATCACAGGCGCGCCGCACGGCCTGCTCTGCGGCCTGCTCATGCCCCCCGTCATGCGCTTCAACCAGAACGCCGCGCTGACGAAGTACGTCCTGCTCGCGGAGGCGCTGGGCCTCGTGGAGCCGGGGACCCACGCCCGGCAGGCGACCGAAGCGGTCGAGCGGCTGATCGAGTTCACCGAGGAGCTGCTGATACGCGTCGGCATCCCCACCCGGCTCTCCGTGCTCGGCCTCGAAGAGTCGCACCTCGATCGGGTCGCTTCCGACGCGATGGGGAGCGGGAGCACGAAGGCAAACCCGCGCCCCGTGTCGGAGGATGACGCCCGCGCGGTCGCCGCCGCCTGCCTCTGAGGGGGCGGTACAATCACAGCGACATGGGACGTTACGACCTTCTGGTAATCGGCGGCGGCATCAACGGGCTGGGAGTGGCGTCGGACGCCGCGGCGCGCGGCCTTTCGGTCCTGATCGTGGAGAAGAACGACTGGGGCGGCGGCACCACGTCGGCCTCCTCCCGCCTGATCCACGGCGGGCTGCGCTACCTGCAGTACGGCGAGATAGACCTGGTGCGCGAGTCACTGCGGGAGCGCGGCATCCTCGCCCGGCAGCGCCCGCACCTGATCCACCCCATATCGCTCCTGATACCGACCTACCGTTCCGCCCCGCTGCCGAAGTGGATGGTCGGCACGGGCCTTCTGATGTACGACGTGCTGGCGCGAGACCCGATGTTCCCCCGCCCGGCCGTACTCGGCTTGACGCGGACGATCGAGCGCGAGCCGTACCTGAACCGGGACGGCCTTACGGGCGGCTTCACCTACCCAGACGCCCAGATAGAGTTCCCCGAGCGCATTTGCGTCGAGATGGTCCAGGAGACGGTCGCGGCGGGCGGCGTGGCACGCAACCACACCCGGGTCACCGGTCTGCGCGAGGAGAACGGGCGCGTGGTCGGCGCGACGCTTCTTGACGAGCTGACCGGCGAGACCGAGGAGGTGGAAGCCGCGCAGACCATCAACGCGGGCGGCCCGTGGGTCGACGTGGTCAACCGCTCGCTGAAGCGTCCTATCCCGAAGATGATCGGCGGCACCTGGGGGACGCATCTGGTGTTGCCCGCGCGCCCCGGTGGCGGACCGCGCGGCTCGCTCTACGCGAACGCGCGCAAGGACGGCCGCCCCTTCTTCATCCTGCCCTGGGACGAGCGCCTGCTGGTCGGCACGACCGACGTCAAGTTCGAGGGGCAGTCGCCCGACGAGCTGAAGGTCCAGGACTGGGAGATACAGTACCTGCTGGACGAGACGAACACCCTCTTCCCGGGGGCGGCGTACGCGCCGTCGGACATCGAAGTGACCACCATCGGGATACGCCCCCTGCCCGCCAGCGGCGAGAAGTCCGCGGGGGCGATCACGCGCCGTCACTTCCTGGTGGACCACGGCGAGAAGCATGGCGTCGCGGGCATCGCGAGCATCGTCGGCGGCAAGCTCACGACCTATCGCAGCCTCGCTGAAGAGGTAGTCGACTGGACCCTGCGTACGCTCGGACGCCCGCCCGTTCCCAGTTCCACCGGCGTCGTGGGCGAGGTCACGCCGCTCCCGGACCAGGTCGCCGCCGTGCGCGCTGAGATGCAGACGCTCGGCCTCGACCCGGCTCACGCCGCCCGCCTGGTAGCACTGTACGGCCCGGTCGCCCGCGACGTCCTGAAGCGCGTCGCCCGCGACCCGAGCCTCGGCCGCCCGCTCGGCCCGAACACGCCGCACCTGGAGGCACAGGTCGCCCACGCCGCTTCGGTCGAGTTCGCGCGCACCGTGGAGGACGTCGTCCACCGCCGCCTGATGCTCTTCCCGCCGACCGAGGAGGCCGTCGCGGGCGTCCGCCGCGTCATCGCCGAGCGCGGCCTGAAGGTGGCAGGGTAGCCGTCGCGTTTAGCGGCAAGCTACCCCGGCGCGACAGAGTTCGTGTATGAAAAACACAGAAACCATCTACTTCTACAGCGACCGGGAGCAGCCGTACGGCGCGTTCTCGAACTTCGCGAAGTACGGCTTCGAGCTGGACGGCAAGTACTGGCCGACGAGCGAGCACTACTTCCAGGCGCAGAAGTTCGCGGGGACCGAGCACGAAGAGGCCGTGCGCCTCGCGCCCGCGCCGATGATCGCCGCGAACATGGGCCGGGAGCGGAGTCGCCCCCTGCGCGGCGACTGGGAGTCGGTGAAGGAGGACGCGATGCGCCGCGCGCTCCGCGCCAAGTTCACCACGCACGCCGCGCTGCGCGACCTGCTCCTCGGGACCGGCGAGGCAGTCTTGGTGGAGAACGCCCCGGGCGACTATTACTGGGGCGTCGGCAAGGACGGCAGCGGCAAGAACCGTCTCGGCGCGCTTCTCATGGAATTGCGCGCCGAACTGCGCAGCGGGGCGGCAAAGGACGCTGCCTAATACCCGCCGCGCCCGCTGGTGTGGCGGATGTACGCGGCTTCCGCCCTCGCGGCGGCGATGGCGGCATCGACCTCGGCGGAAGCCATGCCTTCCAGTCCCTCGCCCCGCAGCCGATCACGCATCCGCTCCAGCCGGGCGGCCAGTTCCTCCTCGCGCCGCTCGCGCGCGCGGGCGTTGAGCCAGAGGACGAGGCCGCAACATACGGCGAAGAGTAGGTAGTACATCGTACCGGTCGGACACGCGGCTTCAGGCATCGGTTGCTTTTACCGCGCGTCTATTCCCTGCCAGCCGTTGGCCTACACCGCGAAGTCGGCGAGCCAGCCGTTCCGCTCGTGCGCCGGGACCGATCGCAACCTTTCTCCCGGTTTCGGTTCGTTGGCGCAAAGCGTATACGTACGCCGACACCGGTACAATGGGGGCGTGATTACCGATACGAGTTCCTACGTCAGCATCCTCCTTCACGGGGCCGGGCAGGACGCCGTCCTGGATTCCCTGCGCGCCCTCGCGCAGGCCGCGTTCGTCTCGCCCACCCGCGAAGGGTTTACCGTGGTCTACCCGGAGGACGAGGACGCCGCGCCCTGGCTCGCCTCGCGGCTATCGCGGGCGCTGGAATGTCCGGCGTGGCACGTGGAGGCCGACGACCTCGCGCTGACCTGGGCGCTCTTCGAAAGCGGAGACTGGACGGACGCGTACGACTCCGCGCCGGGCCTGCTTTCGGGCGAGGACGCGCCGCCCTCGGGCGGGGATGCAGTCCGGTTGTGCGGCGCGCTCGGGCGGCCTGCGGACGCGGCTTCCGACATCGCCCCGATCCTGAGAGCCGAACCACTGGACGAAGACTTCGGCTACCTGCACGGGGCGGAGCGGCACGAGCAGGTCGTCGATGCGCTCGGCCTTCCGCCGCAGCTCGACTATGCGCTCGGGTTCCGCGCGCTGGAACGGGGGGAGGCGGGTTCCGGCGCGACGCCGGTCGCCGACCTTACGCTCGTCCGGCCGCCCTCCCCCCTCTCCGTCCGCCGGTATGATCTCGTCTCTCCTCTCCCCGGTGCGGCGGACGAAGACCTTCTCGCCTGGCTCTACGGCGACGTCTCCGGGACGCTCGGCGAGCCGATGGGGCGCTCCCTCGGCACGCCCGAGGCGATACGTGCCGCAATCTCGGGCGCGCTCCCGGAGTCGGACGTCGCGCGCCCGGCGTGGCTGCTGACGCCGGGCGGGGACTTCGCGCTGGATTTCGCGCTCGGACCGGACCTCGGAGAGCGCGACCACGTGACCGTCTACGTCAGCGCGTCGGAACCGGCGGGGCTGCGGACGGCGCTGGCCCGGTTGGAGGCGCTGGCGGCGGCGGCGGGCTGGCGGGCGCTGCACCCGGAGCAGGGGGCGCTGCGGGCGTGGTAACGGGAGGTGCAGGGGGCCGCGGCTCCTGCCGCACCGCCGGGTTCTCCTGGAGCAGCCGGTAGGCGTGCTCGTGTGCCGCGTGCCAGGCGTACCAGGGTCGGCGCGCGCGCCACGCGGACAGCTCCTGCCACTCTTGCCACAGGTGTGTCGTCACCGCGTCCCGCGCCGTGCTCCCGGCAGGCAGGGTCCCGGCGATCCGGACCAGGTCGGGGATCGCGTCCGTCGAACGGGCGTAGAGGTAGTAGGTGTCCATCCGCTGCTTGCGCGCGTACAGGTCCGCGTTGCGGCGGACGATGACGGCGTCGGGGTTCAGGGCGTTCAGCGTCGCCAGCGCCCCGAGCGCGCAGGCGAACGCGCCGATTCCGAAGGGCGCGTCCCGCCAGATCGTCGCCCCGAACCAGAGGATAGCGCCCCCCAGCCAGACGATGAAGACGTCCACCCACAGGCGCATCTCGGTAGCTCCGTACGCCTCCTCGTAGGCCGCCATCCGCTGGAACGCCGAGGCGAGCAGGACGAGCGTGAGGCCGAGCAGGCCCGTCGCGGTACCCCGAAAGGCGCGCTCCTGCCCCGCGCCCGCGCGCTGGCCCCACCGGCGCACCGCGCCGATCAGGGCGAGCGTCAGGACAGCCGTCCAGTTCAGTTCGGCGAAGCCGCGCCGGGCGTATTCGGCATACGTGAGGCCCGGCACCGCCTGCACCCGCTCGTGCCCGCCGAAGAGGTAAGCGAACTGGATGCCGACGAACGCGGCGAAGAGCAGCGCGACACTTCCCACGAGGATCATGCCCTCGGTGAAGCCGAGCGGCGTCTTCGGCGCGGGCGCTCCGGTTCGCCCCTCGCCCTCCTCCCGCCGCGTCAGCGCGAGGACCATGCCCCCGGCGAAGACGAGGCCGAGCAGGAGGGCGACCATCAGCCGCCAGAAGCGGACCGCCCAGTCCTCGGGGAGCAGCCACCCGGCGACGTCGTCGAGGACGCGCGCGAAGACCGCGTCCGCCGAGTACAGCAGTGCCAGGAAAACGCCCAGGACGGGGACGGCGAGCAGAACGCCGCGCACGACCGGTGCGACGCGGCGGCGGCCGTCCGCCGTGGCGGCTTCCCCGGCGACGCCCAGCACGAACGGCGCGGCGTGCGCCAATGATTGCCCCAGTACTTTCCAGGGCAGTCCGAGGAAGCCGAGGAGCGGCGTCCGGAAGACGCTCCCCGCGGCGAAGTGGCTTGCGATAAGCGCGACCAGCACGAGGCAGGCGGTGGCGTTGAAGAAGGTCAGCGCGCCGTTGGCGCGGACGGCGGCCATCGCGGCGAACAGGGCGAGGAGAGGGAGCAAGAAGGCGACGTTCGCCACCCGCGCGCGGACTTTCTCCCGCTGGCTCGTCGCGACGAGGACGGAGACCAGGCCGAGCACCAGAAGCGGCAGGTTGATCCCGATGTCGCCGCCCCAGAACGCCGCCTGCGCGGCCCACCCGAGCCCGAAGGCGGCCGTCAGGAGCGCCACCGGAGCGCGCAGCCGCGGCGCTCCCGGGGTCCGGCCGACGGCGACCATCGGCGGGGGCCAGGGCTCCGCAAGCGCGGACGGCGACACGCCGGGAGCCACGGCATCAGGGAATACCCCACCGGGTGAGTTCAGGACAGGTTCCGACATTGCGGCACTCCTTTAGCAGAGAACTTTGCCATACAAAGTGTACGGCATCAGTCCCGGCAACGTCAAGGCATTTCCCGCGCTTTTGCGTTTATAACGCTCCAGGCCGCGCCCGGTTACGCCCGGCTTTTGGGACGGTGGTTGCCCCGGGCCGCCCGCTCGGCTACAATCAGGCAGGACACGTCCGACGATTTCCCGACTAAGGAGCCCCCCGTGAGCAACTCGCCTTCCGCGCCGGAGACCACGACCAACGCCGATTCGGTGACCCCGGCGACCGCCGCCGACGCGCCGGTCCAGACCGGTACCGCGGCCTCGCCCTACATCGTCACCCTCATCCCCGGCGACGGCATCGGGCCGGAGGTGATCGACGCGACGGTCGAGGTCCTCGAAGCGACCGGTCTTTCGTTCACGTGGGACCGGCAGTTCGCCGGGGCGGAGGTCATCCCGCGTTTCGGCACTCCCCTGCCCGACGAGGTGGTCAACACGATCATCAAGAACCGGATCGCGCTCAAGGGGCCCATCGCGACCCCGATCGGCACCGGCTTCTCTTCGGTGAACGTCACCCTGCGCAAGCGGCTCGGCCTGTACGCCAACGTCCGCCCGGCGCGCACCCTGCCCGGCATCGTCACGCCGTTCAAGGACGTGGACATCGTCGTGGTACGCGAGAACTCGGAGGACCTGTACTCCGGCATCGAGCACGTCGTCGTGCCGGGCGTGGTCGAGTCGCTGAAGATCATCACGGAGACCGGCTCCACGCGCATCGCCCGGTTCGCGTTCGATTACGCCCGCAAGAACGGGCGCAAGAAGGTCGTCGCCGTCCACAAGGCCAACATCATGAAGCTCTCGGACGGCCTCTTCCTCGACTGCTGCAAGCGGGTCGCGCGCGAGTACACCGACATCGAGTACTCCGAGATGATCGTCGACAACTGCTGCATGCAGCTCGTGACCAAGCCCCATCAGTTCGACGTCATGGTCATGGAGAACCTCTACGGCGACATCGTCTCCGACCTGGTCTCCGGCCTCGTCGGCGGCCTCGGCGTCACCGGGTCGGCGAACATCGGGCCGGACACGATCATGTACGAAGCGGTCCACGGCTCCGCGCCGGACATCGCGGGCAAGGGGCTCGCGAACCCCACGGCGGTCCTGTTCAGCGCGGTGATGATGCTCCGCAACTTCGGCGAAACAGAGGCGGCGAACCGGGTCGAGAACGCTGTCTTCGCGGTCTTCAAGGAGGCCAAGCACCTCACGGGCGACCTCGGCGGCAAGGCGACCACCCGCGAGTACGTCAACGCCGTCCTCCGGCACATGGGCGCGTAGCGGACGATGTCGGCTCCCGGCGGCGAAGGCCGTCCCCGAGACCCCGAGCGCGAGGTCAGGCGGCGCGACCCGGGCGGGCTGTACGGCGCGCTCGACGCGCTCTACCTCACGCCCGCGGACGGCTTCCGGGAGTTGGCGGACACCTACGACCGGCGCATGGCCGGGAATCCCCTGTACCTGCTGGAAAGCACGGAGACCCTCGCCGCGCTGCCGCCGCTGACCGGAGCGACGCTCCTCGACCTGGGCTGCGGCACGGGGCGGTACGCGCTCCAGGCGGCCCGGATGGGCGCGCGCTCGGTGATCGGGGTCGATCTCGCGCCCGCCATGCTGGTGGTCGCCCGCCGCAAGTGCCGCCGCGCCGAACTGGACGGCGTCGTCGCCTGGCAGGAGGGCGACCTCCTGGGGGAACTGCCGCTTCCGGAAGCATTCGCGGACGCGGCGGTCTGCGCCCTCGCCCTCTCCTACGTCGCTGACCCCGGCGCGGCCCTCGCCCGGATGGCCGGCCTCCTCAAGCCCGGCGGCAGGCTCGTCGTCAGCGACCACCATCCGCACGTCCTCGCCGAGATGCGCGCGGCGTCGGAGCGGCAGCACGGCGCGGGAAGGGACCGCGCGCCCTACCAGCGCTTCACGTCCGCCTCCGGGGAGGAGTGCCGCATCGCGCAGCACGTCCATCAGGTGAGCGCCCTCTTCGCCGCGGCGAGGGGCACCGGGCTGCGCCTGGACCACGTCGCCGAGCCGGTCGTGGACCGGCGGCTCGCCAACACGTACGCCGGGCTGCGCGACCGCGTCGGCGTCCCGCTCGCGCTCGTCCTGCGCTTCGTCAAAGACTCATGAAGATCGTCGTACTGGATTCGCACCCCTTCGACAGCGACGGCGCGGTGGACTGGTCCGCGCTCCGCTCGCTGGGCGACCTGACGCTGCACCCGGGCACCGCACCGGAGGAGACCACGGCGCGCGTCGCCGTCGCCGACGTAGTCTTAACGAACAAGGTCCCCCTGCGGGCCGAGCACCTCGACGCCGCCCCGCGCCTGCGCCTGGTCAGCGTCCTGGCGACGGGCTTCGACGTGGTGGACGCGCGGGCGGCGCGCGAGCGCGGGATAACCGTCTGCAACGTCCCCGGATACTCCACGCCCTCGACCGCGCAGACGACTATCGCGCTGCTGCTGGAGTTGTGCAGCCACGTGGGGCACCACGCGGCGCGGGTCCGCGAGGGCGCGTGGCAGCGGGCGGGCGTCTGGAGCTTCTGGGAGCGGACGCCGCTGGAGCTCGACGGGCTCACGCTCGCCGTCGTCGGCATGGGCGCGGTGGGGACGCGGGTCGCACGGGTCGCCGAAGCCCTCGGGATGCGCGTCCTCGCCGCCGCGCTCGGGGGGCGACCGGGTCCGGGTAGCGGTCCGTACCCGCGCGTCCCCCTCGCCGAAGCGCTCGCGCGGGCGGACGTCGTCTCCCTCCACTGCCCGCTCACGGCGCAGACGCGCGGACTGATGAACGCCGGGCGCATCGCGGCCATGAAGCGCGGCGCGCTTCTCGTCAACGCGGGCCGCGGGCCGCTCGTGGACGACGAAGCCGTCGCCGCCGCCCTGCGCTCGGGGCACCTGGCGGGCTACGCCGCGGACGTCCTCACGACGGAGCCGCCCGCCGCCGACAACCCGCTCCTCGCCGCGCCGAACTGCCTGATCACCCCGCACTTCGCCTGGACGTCACGCGCCTCGCGCCAGCGGCTGATGGACGCCAGCGTCGAGAACGTCCGCGCGTTCGTCGCCGGCAGCCCGCAAAACGACGTGAACGGAAACTGAAAGGGGCCGCGGGTGCATGCACCCGCGGCCCCTTTTCCGCCGGTCACTGTCTGGCGATGGTCGCGATTACTTCGGCAGAATGACCGTGTCGATGACGTGGATGACGCCGTTGTCCGCGGCGACATCGGTCTTGACGATCTTCGCGTTGTCGACCTTCAGCGCCTTCGGGTTCACCAGTACGGTGGAGCCCTGGAGCGTCTTGACCTTCGTCGGGGTCTTCAGCGCGACGACGTCCTTCGCCATTACCTTGTTAGGCAGCACGTGGTACTTCAGGATCGCCTGGAGCTTCGCCTTGTTCTCCGGCTTCAGGAGCATCTCCAGCGTGCCCTTCGGCAGCTTTGCGAACGCCTCGTTGGTCGGCGCGAAGACCGTGATGTTACCCGTCGTCTTGAGCGCGTCGACGAGTCCGGCGGCCTGAACCGCCTTGACGAGTGTCGAGAACTGCGGGTTGCCCGCCGCGACCCCGACGACATCCTCGGCGCGCGCCGCGCCGGGCGACACTATTACGGCGACCGTAGCCGCGGCCAGTGCGGCAAATCCAAACTTCTTGATCATGTTAGGTGTGTTAGTACGCTCTTCGGGAGCGTCCTTTCCGCACCCTTCAACGCAGCAATCCGGGCGAAGGTGCCAGAAATCTCGAAATATCGTCCGCACCCGCGGATTTCACGCCCGTGAACGCACCGTCTCCTCTCTTCGAGGCCCGCGACAGTGACTCCACGGACCTTGCTGTTGCGGCTCGCATGCCACGCCTGTTCCGTTTCCCCGCGATTATTGCGGGGAACGAACGGGACGGACGGCGTTCCCCGTTCCACAAGATTCCTACAAGGAGGTTGGACCCCCATGGCACAGACGATCAGTTCCTTCGAAGAGCTTTCCCTGGAGGGGCTGCGTGACATCTACGACGCCGAGCAGAAGGTGCTTGCGGCGTTCCCCGAAATGATCGAAGCGGCCTCGTCGAACGAGTTGAAGACGGCGTTCCGCGAGCACCGGGAGCAGACGCAGGAGCAGGTGAAGCGCCTGGAGACGATCTTCAAGAAGATGGGCGAAGAGGCGAAGGGCAAGGAGTGCCCGGCGGCGCGCGGCCTGATCGCGGAGGCGAAGCAGCACATCAAAGAGGTCGAGCGCGGTCCCCTGCTGGACGCCGCCCTGATCGGCGCGGCGCAGCGGTTCGAGCACTACGAGATATCCGCCTACGGCACCGCGCGGGCGTTCGCGCGCCGGATGGGCGACGAGGAAGCGGCCAAGCTTCTGGACACCACGCTGGACGAAGAGTCCCAGACGGACGAGAAGCTGAACCGCATCGCCGAGAAGGTCATCAACCCCAAGGCCGCGCGCGCGTAGCGACGGTACCGGAGTCTGCCCGGCCCCGCCGCGCCGTCGCGCGGAGGGGCCGCCTGAGGAGCAACCCCATGACGAACACCCCCGATCCCGAAGACGACACCGACGACATCGCGGTACTGCCCGTGTCGAACGAATCCCTGACGCCGGAAGGTCTCCCGAGGTCACCCTCCGAAGACAAGTGGCCCATGTCCGGAGACCAACCCGAGCCCGAGGAGGCGACCCCGGTGACGGCGTCGGACGCCCCGGAGGAGGACGTCGACAGAGACCTCGATTTCGACGACACCGAGGACGTCGGTTCGGCAGACCCCATATCCAGCAAGACGCCCGGGCGGGCGATGCCTCTGTAGCGGCCCGGCGTGTCGCGCACCCGGCGAGCGGGTAAAGACGGAGCAGCAAACGCATACACGGAGGCACAAGCCATGGCATACGAAGGACGACCGTCGGATATCGAAGTCAGCGGGCGCGAGGGGCAGCCAAACGTCGCAATGCCGGAGCGGATCGCATCGGGCCTAGCGGGCGCGGCGCTGGCGACGTACGCCGTCGCCCGGCAGCGCGACTCCCGCGGGGCCATGATCGCCCTGGCGGGCGGCTACCTTCTTTACCGGGGCGTGACGGGACGCTGCGCGGGGTACACCCTGCTGCACACCGGAACAGCGCACGACACCGACAGCGGGAGCGCCGTCATCCCCCACAACCAGGGCATCAAGATCGAGAAGGTCGTCACGGTCGGCCGACCGGCACAGGAGCTGTTCGATTTCTGGCGCAACCTCGAAAACCTGCCGCGCATCATGCCGCACCTGGAGTCCGTCAGCGTCGTCGACGCGTCCCGCTCCCACTGGGTGGCGAAGGCGCCGATGGGCAAGAGCGTAGAGTGGGACGCCGAGATCATCAACGAAGAGCCGGGGCGGATGATCGCCTGGCGCTCCGTCGAGGGCGCGGACATCCCCAACGCCGGTTCCGTCTGGTTCCGCGAGCTTCCGTCGGGTCGCGGGACCGAGGTGCGCGTCAGCCTCGAATACCGCCCGCCGGCGGGCCTGCTCGGGACCGCGTTCGCGAAGCTGCTCGGCGAGGAGCCCGGGGTCCAGGTGCGCGACGGCCTGCGACACTTCAAGAACCTGATGGAGGCGGGCGAAGTGCCCACCATCGAGGGGCAGCCGCACGGCACGAAGGGGCGCAGCCCGTCCGACGGCCCGCAGAAGCACCCGGAGATCGACGGGACAGGAATCGCCACGCCGATACCGGTCACCACCGCCGCCGCGACACCCGCTGCGGGACTTTCCTGAGGAGAAACAACTAATGTCCGACAAACAGGATTCGAAGAAGAAGGACGGCGAGCGCACCGACAAGAAGCGCCAGGCTATGCACGAGGCCGTGAACGAGCGCCAGGAGCAGGCGGAGCGCACCGCCGAGGGTGACCCGCAGCAGCGGAACCCGAACGAGACGAACCGCTCCGGCACCAAGTCCTGACCCCCGGCGGGTCGGGGAAGGAGATACCTGCTTTATGAAAGCTCTGTGCTGGTTCGGGAAGAATGACGTGCGCGTCGAGAACGTACCGGACCCGACGATCATCAACGACAGGGACGCGATCCTCAGGATCACCGCGACCGCCATCTGCGGCTCCGACCTCCACATCTACAACGGGTTCATCCCGATGATGCAGGAGGGAGACATCCTCGGCCACGAGTTCATGGGCGAGGTCGTCGAGGTGGGCAAGGGCATCACGAACCTGAAAAAGGGCGACCGCGTCCTCATCCCGTTCACCATCGCCTGCGGCAACTGCTTCTTCTGCCAGCGGGACCTGACGAGCCTGTGTGACAACTCGAACCCGAACGCCGCGACGGCGGAAAAACTGTACGGCTACTCCGGGTCCGCCCTGTTCGGCTACTCCCACATATTCGGCGGGTACGCGGGCGGACAGGCGGAGTACGTCCGGGTACCGTACGCGGACGTCGGGGCCTTCAAGGTGCCCGAGGGCGTGACGGACGAGCAGGTGCTGTTCCTGACCGACATCCTGCCCACGGGCTACATGGCGGCGGAGAACTGCGCGATCCAGCCGGGGGACACTGTCGCCGTCTGGGGGGCGGGGCCGGTCGGCCTGTTCACGATCAAGAGCGCCCTTCTGCTCGGCGCGGAGCGCGTCATCGCCATCGACCGGTTCCCGGAGCGACTGAAGCTGGCGCAGGAGGCCGGGGCAGAAGTGATCGACTACATGGAGGTCGACACGCTGGACGAGCTGCGCAACCGGACGTCGGGCATGGGGCCGGACGCCTGCATCGACGCCGTCGGCCTTGAGGCGCACGGGTACTCGCTCGACAATATCTACGACAAGACGATGCAGGTGGCGCGACTCGGCACCGACCGCCCACACGTCCTCCGGGAGGCGATTTTCGCCTGCCGGAAGGGCGGCACCGTGTCGATCCCGGGCGTCTACGGCGGCTTCCTGGACAAGATCCCGATGGGCGCGGCGCACGCCAAGGGGCTCACCTTCAAGATGGGCCAGACCCACGTCCACCGCTACCTGCCCCGCCTGATGGAGCACATCGTGCAGGGACGCATCGACACCACGTTCCTGATCTCGCACCGCCTCCCGCTGGAAGAGGCCGCCGAGGGTTACCGCATCTTCAAGGAGAAGAAGGACAACTGCACCAAGGTCGTGCTCAAGCCGAGCACCGCATGACACCGTATAAAACGAGAACGGCGGGGAGTGAACTCCCCGCCGTTTTTGACGTGTTTACGGCCTCTCCTCGCCGGTGAGCCGGTTCCAGAGCTCGTAATCGACGCGCGCCTTCGGAACGTAGAGGTGCGGGTCCTCCGACTGCTGGTTCCCCTGCGCCACGAACGGCCCCGACGCGCGGTCGGACAGATCCAGATAAACCGCCCCCTGCTCCAGCCGCTCGCCGTGGGCGAGGACCGGGATGCGCTTGAGCGCCGCGTCGTCGAAGTCCGGCATGCGCTCGTGCAGTTCCTTGACGTCGTACGCCGTGTACTGCCGCACGTCGTTCACGCCCGCGTGCTGCCCCGCGCGGTTCTCGCCGTGAAGGTCGCGGTCGAAGGAGTCTTCCTCCTCGGCCACGGTGCCGCTGTGCGTCTTCTGCGGGTCGTTGCCCGGGGCGTTGCTCGCCCCGCTGCCGAACGTCCTGGGTGTCGTCGCCATGTTCGTTTCCTCCTGACTACGGTGTTCCCGCCGGACGCGCGCGGCTAACCCCGACCTTCGGGCACAGGGTCACCAGCGGGCACTCGGGGCAGCGGGGCAGCGTCCCCGTACAGACGTACTTGCCGAACGGGACGAGCAGACGGTTGATCTCCAGGCGGTAGCGCTCGGGGAGGGTGCGGTCCAGGGCGGCCATCGTCGTTTCAGGCGTCTTCGCGGCCACGATCCCCCAGCGGTTCGTGACCCGGTGGACGTGGACGTCGACGGGGACGTGGGGGACCTGCCCGCAGGCGATGCCGAGCACGAGCGCGGCGCACTTGGGGCCGATTCCCGGGAGCGCGAGCAGTTTCGCCTCGTCGCAGGGGAGCGCGCCGCCGTACTCCTCGACCGCTATCCGCGCTATCTCCCGTATCTGCCGCACCTTCGGCTCGGGAAAGGTAGCGCCTTCGAGGAGTCGCAACAATTCCCCCTCCGTCAATCGCGCGACCGCCTCCGGCGTCCGGGCCACGGCGAACAGCCGCTGCGAGACGGCGAGCGTGTCCTCCTCCAGCGTCCGCACCGAGACGATGCACGCCGCGGCGATCTCGAAGACCGAGCCGAAGCCCTCGTCGGAGAGACGGAACAGGACGGCGGGCGGGTACGCACGGACGGCCTCGCGCACGCGTTCCATCGCGACATCAATGTCGAAGGGCTCGGTCGGTTCCGGGGGTTTCATGCCCTGTGCATACCCCGGAGCCCGGCCTCACGGAACGCGGGCGTCGAGGTCCGGGCGCAGGACCACGCTCTCCTGCTCATTCGGGTCCGTGCGCGCGATGACGGCGACACACGGCTCCGTCTCCGACGTGTTGACCGGAAGGTGCGGCACGCCCGCCGGGATGTAGCAGAACTCCCCCGCGCTCACCACCATGTGGTGCTCCAGGTTCGGGCCGTACCACATCTCGCCGCGTCCGGAGAGCACGTAGATCGCCGTCTCGTGCCCCTCGTGCAGGTGCGCCTTCGCCCGCGCCCCGGGCGGCACCTCCAGCAGATGCATGCAGATGCCCCCCGCGCCGACGCTCTCCGCGCTGACCCCCTCGAAGTAGGAGAACCCCTGCTTGCCCTCGTACGTCTCTCCGCGCCGGATCAGTCGGCACGTTTTTCCCTCGTTGGACATCGCCTCCGCTCTCCTTTCGAGTCGTGTGAGAACAGATTACCGGCCGAACGTGCGAAACCCTGCCCGCCCCGAGCCGCCCGGTCAGCCGAGCGTCACGGTCTGGTACGGCGACTCGTCCGGGGGGCCGTCGGTGAGGTGGAGCGTGCGGGCGTCCAGGTCCATGACGACCGACGTCACGGTGGTGTAGTGCATCTCCGGCGGTTCCGCGGGGTTGCGGTGGCGGCAGATGCCGAACGGGTCGTCCTGAGTGTCGCGCAGGGCGGCCTGCACCGCCTCCACGCTCAACGGCGCTGCCGCCATCAGCAGTTCGCGCAGGCGCTCCTGGCGACGCCACGAGTAGACTCGCCGGTCGTTCGGGGCCTCCTCGATGCCGCTGCCCTCGGGGTCCACGAAGTGGTTCGCGTGGGTCAGGCAGCCCTCCGTACACGGGAGCAGGTTTACCTTGTCCGGCGCGGCCTCGACGTCCATGACCCGGTTCGGGGCCTGCGCGATCAGGAAGTTGCCCGCGATGTTGCGCGGCTCGTCCGTGACGACCTTTAGCGCGTCCTCGAACGTGCGGGCGCGCAGTATTTCATAGCAGCGTACGTGGAACGGCTTGTTCATGCGCGACCAGTCGTCCTCGACCGTCGTCATGCCGTTGATGCACAGGCCGACGCCCGCCGCGTTGAACCCGATCTTCGCGCCGACGATCCCCGCCTCCGTGTAGGCGAGGGTCGAAAACCCGTCGAGGTCTGTGGTCCGCAGGACCGCCCCCTGCACCTCGGGAATCCAGTCCCAGTTCTGGCCCATGAGCAGGTGCCCGCTCCGCGTGGCGTCCGGCAGGACCGCGAACGCCGTACAGCCGTCCACACTGTCTCCCGCCGCTCCGCGTTGCTGAGCGGCGAGGGCGATCGCGTTCTTGCCAAACTTGTAGTACAGAAGCTCGTAGCGGAAGTTCAGGGCGAAGACGTCCTCCGGCGCGAAGCCCCCGCCTTCGGCGAC
>DATLHN010000068.1:0-37432 GCA_035539875.1 Armatimonadaceae bacterium | reverse complement strand
GTCGCCGTAGCGGGAATGCTCGCGTGTCTCGCCGGGTGCGGTCTCGGTGGTCCGAAGGAGACGGTCGTCGACCCCGCATCGAACCCGAAGTCCGCGCCGCCACCGAAGGACACCGGGGCGGGAAAGCGCGACGCCGAAGGCCGCATGTAGGCGGAAGGTCAGGGGCAAGGGGCCGAAGCATTAGCTTCGGCCCCCAACTCTTGTCATCTTACGGCTGCGGCGGGTATCCGCGGAAGTCGTGGCAGACGAACAGATGCCACTCCTTCACCGTGCCGGTGAAGCCCTCGCGGGTCAGTCGGAGCACCGGCCGGCGCTCGACCCGCCCGAAGCACTGGCGCAGGAACGCCTCGGACTTATCCACGTCGGTGTCCACCGCAACCACCGCGTTCTGGCCGATCAGCTCCTCGGGTCGCGTCCAGAAGCGGTACTGGTCCAGGCGGGTGGTCGGCAGCTGCAGCTTCGCGACCTCCGGCTGGCCCGGCAGGTAGAACGCCAGGATCGACGCCGTCCGGTAGGTAAAGGACGCCGGGAAGACCGGCGTGTCCCCTTCGGCCGCGAGCGCACGGCGCGCCTTCTCCACCTCCTCGGTCAGAGTCGGCCACCCGTACGACTCCAGCGGCTTTTCGAATGTGGGGCGCGCCGGGACCGGCCCCGCGAGGGCGGGCACAACCCCGGGGAAGAGTGCGACCGCGATCATCACCAGCGAAAGGGCGAAGTTGGCGACGAGCAGGGGGCGACGCCAGCCGCCGCGCTCCCAGGCCCCGCCGAACAGCGCCCCGACCGCCATCAGGCCGGTGACGTGCATCGCGACCGGCCAGTTGATCTCCAGCTTCGCGCGCGTCGCCAGCGCGAAGCAGAGCAGGAACGTCGGCGCGGTGAACGCCAGCACGAACCGCTCGGCGTCCGTGCCGCGCGCCCGGAAGAGGCGCACGACCAGGTACATCTCCGCCAGGAACGCCCCGAGGCCGACGGCCAGCGCCTGGCCGCCGAGGAAGTCGTCGAAGTGCTGGAAGGGGCGGGAGTCGCTGCTCCCGCGGCTTCCACGGCCGAGGGTGTGCGCGAAGTTCAGGTACTCGTGCCGCGCGTTCCAGACGATGACGGGGGAGAACACGAGCACGCCCACCCCCATCGCGAGGTACGGGTGCGGGGTGACGAGCCACTTGCGGTACGCGGGGGACAGCGCGAGCAGGAGCAGGACGCCGGGCGCGAAAAGCACCATGGTGGGCTTGCAGAGCATACCGAGGCCGAAGAGCGCGCCGACGGCGTACCACCCGCCCGCCCGGTCCTCCTGGAGCGTGCGCGTCAGGGCGTAGAGCGCGGCGGCCCAGAAGAATATCTGCGGAAGGTCGTAGGTCGCGAGGATCGAACCCGCGGCGAGAAGCGGCGCGGTCAGCGTGAACAGGAGCGCCCAGAGAGCGGCGCGCCCGTCCAGCCAGCGCCGCGCGGTGAGGTAGGCCAGCCAGCCCGAAGCCCCGCCGAGCAGGATGGGGACGAACCGCAGGCCGAGCGGGGTATCTCCGAGGAGCAGCGTCCCCGCCCGGATCGCCAGGGCGATTCCGGGACCCGCGTCGAAGTAGCCCAGGTCGAGATGGCGGCTCCACTGCCAGTAGTACGCCTCGTCCTGCACGATCCCGGTCGTCGCCGCGTAGACGAGGCGGAAGGCAAGCGCGAGCGCGAGCAAAACGAGAGCCGTCCGGGAGGTGTCCCGGACGGCGTAGGCGTGGGAAGCGGGCGCGGGGCTGCCGGTCGTCACTTCGTCTCGAAAAGCGCGTCGGAAACGCCCAGGTTGACCTTTACCCCCTCGAAGGCCTGGACCGCGCCGAGCTTCCCGTTCTGGTTGTAGATCTCGATGCGGGTCGGCACGAATATCCCAGGCCGGACCTGCTGCGGACTCAGGTAGCGCGTCTCCATGCGCAGCTTGTTATCCCCGTTGAACGACTGCCGCTTTTCGATGATGTGGTTCTTCGGGTTCACCCACACGACCTCGTGCGACTTGTTGTCGGTGCCGCGCTGGTTCAGCTTGAAGACGAGCCGCCCGTTGTCGGTCTTCTGGTAGACCGCCTCGTAGTCGGCGTCCAGGAAGTCCTTGCTGAAGACGCCGAGCTGGAGCAGGCCCTGCTTCTGACCGGGCTGGCCGGTGATGTCTTTCCTGTCCGTGCGGATCGGCAGCTTGTAGTAGCGCGTGTTCTCGTTGAAGATCAGGATGCCGGTCATCCCGGCGGCCTTCGTCTCCAGGCGGGTTCGGTTCGGGAACTTGTACGCCACGTCCATCCGCTTGAAGCGGTAGGTCACGCGGAATTCCCGGCTGATCTTGCCCAGTTCCGCGAAGTCCGCCTTGACGACGCGGAGCGTGCCCGTCATATCCTTCAACTGGTCCGTCGCCACGGAGTCCGCGGTCGGCGTGGCCGCGAGCGCCGTGGTGCCGAGCGCCAGGGTCGCGAGTAGCGCGGCCCGTATTCCGGTCCAGAGGTTCCGATGCATTCTCTTTATCTCTCCGTAACTCTCTTCTCTCATCTGGCGACCATCGACCGCAGCGCGGCCGCCGTGTGCGGGGCATCCACCACGCCGCGATTCAGGTCGCGGCGGAGCCTAACCAGGTCCGCAGCCGTGCCGATTTCGTACCAGCGCGGCAGGTGTGCCACCCGTAGACCCAACGCGCGGGCGCGCCCGCGCGTGACTTCCAGGATGCTCTCGTCGGTCCACGGGAGGTCCCAAAAGAGTCCCGGGTCGGGGACGCCGGCGCGCAGCGCGACGAGATAGCAGCCGCCTCGCTCGGACGGACCGAGGACGACATCCGCGGCGGCATCCCCCCGGCCCAGTCGGCCGAACGCCTCGGCGAGGTAGGCGGCGGGAAGATGGGGGACGTTGCTCCCGATGAGGGCCACCCGGTCGGCGCCTTCGCGAATTCGTTCGCCCGTCATCTGTACAAGCCGAGCGCCCGGGGCGTTCCCGATTTGCGCGGCGTCCGCCGGGTTCCCGACGGATGCGACGGTCACGCGCGCGCCGACGCACGGATGGCTCGCTTTGTCGAGCGTGTCCTGGAGAAATGCGTCCGCAAGGTCGTCCGCGCCGACGATCGGCGGCGCTATCGCCGTGACGATAAGGGCGGAGGAAGGTGTGACCGCGGGACGATGCGCCATGTTACCGGCTTGAGACAGCCCGGGCAGGCGAAGGTTTCCGCTTAAGGGAGCGGGCGACGGCCGACCTGAGGCTCGGCGGGCGGGCTGCTGTCCAGCCACTCGTAGTAGCGGCTCAGCGTCGTGTCGGTCGCGTTGCGGCGAAGTTCGCCGCCCTTCGAGCCGGACTCCGGAAAAGGTTGGGCAGGATCGACCTGACGGGGACGGAACAGACGCTCGGCGCGCATCTTGAGGCGGTAGCACGCCCAGCAGAAGAACAGCAGCGCCCAGCCGATCCACGGGCGTTCCGGAAAGACGTACAGCCCCAGTCCGGTGGCGGCCGCGATCAGAAATACTGTTGCCGCGATTATCTTCCAGATGCCCATGTTACACTCCGGCCACCCGCGCGCGCCTGCACGAGCAACGGACCGACGTGATTATACCGCATCCGGCCTGGTATTAACGATAAGATTCTGCCTGGCACCTTTGCGGGCCCGGGGTGCGTCTCTTGACAGCCCCGTTCCCGGGCCGATATACTCTGTCGGAAAATGCATTCAGGTATCAGCCACATTGTGGCGCGTCGCCGCGACCGTCGTTCCCGCGAGGGGGCCGCGGGCGACGACGCGAAGCGGGCGGCGTTCTCCCTCGTTTCCCACTGAAACAGGGACAACCCGCTGGCGGAGCGGCCCGCGGCCCCTCCACCGAGACTGACTCGGTGGGGGATTTTAGTGCTGCACCGCCCGGCCCGGCAGAGATCGCGAAGTAAGCCGCACGGTGCGTGTTCAGACAGCGCCGGGCGGCTTCGTTGTTTCTGCGCCCCGCCCGTCCGCGCCCGCGGAAATAGCGGCAACAGTCGGAAAGGATCGGATCGGAAAGTCATGAAGACGGTCGGTATCGTCGGTGCAAGCGGCTACGCCGGAGGCGAGCTGGCGCGCCTGCTGGCGCGACACCCGCACGTGCGCATCGGATGTGTCGTCTCGAACACGTTCGCGGGAAAGCCTTTTTCGACCGCGTTTCCCGGTCTGGCCGGGACCGAGGTCGGCGCGCTCACCTGCCAGAGTCAGGACGCCGTGCGCACCGGACTGGCCGTCGACTTCGTCTTCCTGGCGCAGGAGAACGGGGCGGCCATGAAGGTGGTCGGCGAACTGCTGAAGCTGGGGAGGCGCGTGGTGGACATCTCCGCCGACTTCCGGCTCCGCGATATCGAGACGTACGAGAAGTGGTACCGCATCGAGCACGAGGCCGCGGACATCCTCCATAACCAGAGCGTCGCTTACGGACTTCCCGAACTGAACCGGGACTACGTGGTGGGGGCCCCCCTCGTCGCGAATCCGGGCTGCTACCCCACGGCCACGATCCTGGCCCTGGCCCCGCTCCTGTCGCGGGGGCTGATCCGGTCGCAGGGCATCGTGGTAGACGCGAAGTCCGGCGTCTCCGGCGCGGGCCGCTCACGATCCGACCAGGGATTCCGCTACTCGGAGGCCAACGAGAGCGTCAAGCCCTACGGCATCGCGGGCACGCACCGGCACGTCCCGGAGATCGAGCAGGAACTCTCCGCCCACGCCGCGCCGGATAACGTCCGCATCGTCTTCACCCCGCACCTCATTCCCATGACGCGGGGCATCCTCGTCACCTGCTATGCGCCACTTGCGCGCGGCGGCACGACGACGGAAGACCTGCTCGGCGCCCTCCACGCGGCCTACGACGGGACGCACTTCGTGGTCGTTCGCGACGTCGACGATCCGCTTCCCGCGACCAAGGACGTCTACGGCTCCAACTACTGCCACGTCACCGCCCGGGTTGACAGCCGGACGGGGACAGCCGTCGTCATATCGGTCATCGACAACCTGGTCAAGGGCGCGGCGGGGCAGGCCGTACAAAATATGAACCTGATGCTCGGCTACGCCGAGACCGCCGGACTTGAGGGGGTCGGGATATGGCCGTAACGGAGCCGCAAGGGCCGACGTTCCCGACGGTTCCCGGCGGGGTGTGCGCCGCGCGCGGGTTCGTCGCGGCGGGCGTCCGCTGCGGCATCAAGCGGAGCCAGCGGCGCGACGTCGCCCTGATCGTCTGCGAGAGCGGCGAGGCCGCCGCCGCCGGAGTTTTCACCACCAACGTCGTGCGCGCCCCGAGCGTGGACCGCGACGAGCGCGTGCTGAAGGCGCGGCCGTTCGCCAAGGCGGTCGCGGTGAACGCGGGGAACGCCAACGCGGGCAACGGCCAGCGGGGCGAGGACGACAACGAGGGGATGGCCCGGGCCGCCGCGAAAGTCCTCGGGGTCGCGCCGGAGGCGATCCTGACGGCGTCCACGGGGGTCATCGGGACGCCGCTGCCGACGGACCTCCTCGCGGCCGGGATCGCGGAGGCCGCCGCGTCGCTCACCCGATCCGAGGAGGCCGCCGCGGACGCGTCCGAGGCGATCCTGACCACCGACCTGGTGGAGAAGACCCTCGCGGTCGCGGTCACGCTGCCCGACAGCGGCGTCACCGTCACGGTCGGCGGGATGGCGAAGGGCTCCGGCATGATCGCGCCCAACATGGCGACCATGCTGGCGTTCATCACGACGGACGCCGCCGCCGCCCCGGCGGTTCTGGACGCCGCGCTGCGCGCCGCCGTGGCCGTCTCCTTCAACTGCCTGACGGTGGACGGCGACACGTCTACGAACGACGCCTGCTTCCTTCTCGCCTCCGGCGCGGCGGGGAACCCGCCCCTGAAGAGCACGACCGGGCCGGACTACGACGCCTTCCTGGCCGCGCTGACGCAGGTCTGCGTCCACCTCGCGAAGGCGGTGGCGCGCGACGGCGAGGGGGCCACGAAGCTCGTCACGGTGCGGGCGACCGGCGCGGCATCGGTGGAGGACGCCCGGAAGGTGGCGCGCACGATCGCGGAGTCGCCGCTCGTGAAGACCGCGCTCTTCGGCAACGACCCGAACTGGGGTCGAATCCTTGCCGCGGCGGGGCGGGCGGGCGTCCGCTTCGACCCGAAGCACGCGACGGCGCACCTGGCGGGCGTCCGCATCTTCGAGGACGGGACGCCGACGGCGTTCGACGGCCCTGCCCTTTCGAAGTCCATGGCCGCGCCGGAAGTCGAGATCGTGGTGGACCTCGGGATGGGGGACGCGTCGGCCGCCTTCTACACGTGCGACTTCTCCTACGACTACGTGCGCATCAACGCGGAGTACCATACGTAAATGACGGACCCCGATCTTCAAGCCGAGATACTGATACAGGCTCTGCCCTACATCCGCGAGTTCAGCGGGAAGACGATCGTCATCAAGTACGGCGGGGCGGCGATGGTGGATGAGGACCTGAAGCGCGCGGTCATGCGCGACCTCGTCCTGATGCGCTACGTCGGCATCAACCCGATCCTCGTCCACGGCGGCGGGCCGGAGGTGTCGGACGCCATGCGCCGGATGGGCAAGGAGCCCGCGTTCGTCGGCGGACTGCGCGTCACCGACGCCGAAACGATGGAGATCGTCGAAATGGTGCTCGCGGGCAAGACGAACAAGAGCATCGTCGCGGCCCTGAACGGCGAGGGCGGTCAGGGAGTCGGCCTTTCGGGCAAGGACGCCAACCTTCTGGTCGCGGTCAAGGAGACGGAGCGCGGCGACATCGGCTTCGTCGGGCGGATCACGTCGGTCAACCCCGGCATCATCCACACGCTCACGCGCGACGGCTACATCCCGGTCATCTCCTCGGTCGCGATCGGGGCGGACGGGTCGGCCTATAACGTCAACGCGGACACCGCGGCGGGCGCGCTCGCCGTCTCGCTGCAGGCGTCCAAGCTGATCCTGATGACGGACGTCGAGGGCCTGTACCGGGACTTCTCCGACAAGTCGTCGCTGATCTCGGAGCTTTCGACCTCGGAGGCGCGGCAGATGGTCGCGGGCGGCTCGGTGGACAAGGGCATGATCCCGAAGCTGGAAGCCTGCGTGGACGCCGTGGAAGACGGGGTGCCACACGCCCACATCATCGACGGCCGCCGCCCCCACGCGCTCCTGATCGAGGTCTTCACCGACAGCGGGATCGGGACGATGATCTCGCCCGCCGCGACCGGGTTCAAGCCGCTCCTGGTGTAACGAAATGC
Source organism: Armatimonadaceae bacterium (assembly GCA_035539875.1). Classification (GTDB taxonomy): domain Bacteria; phylum Armatimonadota; class Armatimonadia; order Armatimonadales; family Armatimonadaceae; genus CALEKU01. The sequence goes on along the minus strand of DATLHN010000068.1, from coordinate 30,230 downwards.
CCTTCTCCTCTCTGCAAATCCGACCGGCGCGCTACGACGACGCCGCCGCCATACACGCCGTGACGCAGGCGGCGTACGGCGAGTACGCCGAAACCGCGACGCCATCGATGGCGACGAGCGAGACCGAGCGTTACGTCGCCGACAGTCTCGGCGAGGGGGCGTTCCGCGCGGCGGTGGGCGAGGAGGGCGGGCGCGTCGTCGCCGCGGTACGGTACAAGGTGACGGGCGAGGGGCTGTTCTTCTTCCGCCTCGCCGTCCATCCGGAGTGGCGTCGCCGGGGCGTCGCCCGCGCAATGGTCGAGTGGCTTGCGGCGGAGGCGGTCCGCCACCACACCAACCGGCTTCGCTGCCAGGTGCGCATGCTGGTGGGCCGCAACGTGGACCTGTACCGTTCGCTCGGCTTCGAGGTGACCGACACGCACACCATCATCCGCAACGGCAACCCGGTCCCGGTCGCCAGCATGGAGCGCCGGGTGGAGCAGCGGACCGCTTTGCCGCCGCCCCTCGCGGGCGCGGCAGCGGAGACGAACGATTAATCCTGTCGAGGAGACGCGATGACACTGCCGACGACACTAGAGGAGACTGAGACGCAGGGCGCGGACCTGGGCCGGGCACAGGCCTGGGACTCCGCGCACGTCATGACGACTTACGCCCGCTTCCCCGTGCAGTTCGTGCGCGGCGAGGGCGCCCATCTTTGGGACGCCTCCGGGAAGCGTTACGTAGACTTCCTCAGCGGCATCGCCGTCTGTTCGGTCGGTCACTGCCACCCGTACCTTGTCCGCGCGCTACAGGAGCAGGCGGCGACGCTGATGCACGTCTCCAACCTTTACCTGACGGAGCCGCAGGCGCGGCTAGCGCGCCGCCTGGTCGAACTCTCGGACTTCGAGCGGGTGTTCTTCTGTAACAGTGGGGCGGAGGCGAACGAGGCGGCGCTGAAACTCGCCCGCAAGCACGGGCGTGCGCAGGGCGGCGACGCCAAGACCGACATCATCACCGCGAACAACTCGTTCCACGGGCGCACCATCGCCACCGTCACCGCGACCGGGCAGCCCAAGTACAGCGCGCCGTTCGCGCCACTGCCCGCCGGGTTCCACTACGTGCCTTTCAACGACGTCGAGGCGCTGCGCGCCGCGGTGAACGAGAACACGGCCGCCATCCTGCTGGAGCCGATCCAGGGAGAGGGCGGGGTCGTTCCCGCGACGCAGGAGTACCTCCGGGCGGCGCGAGAGCTTGCCGACGAGTACGGCGCGCTGCTCATCTTCGACGAGGTTCAGACGGGCGTCGGACGGACGGGCAGCCTCTGGGCGTATCAGCGGTACGACGTCGTGCCGGACGTAATGACCCTGGCGAAGGGCCTGGGAGGCGGCATGCCGATCGGCGCGTGCCTGGCGCGCGGCAGCGCGGCGGAGACGCTCAAGCCCGGCGACCACGGCTCCACGTTCGCGGGCAACCCGCTCGCCGCTACCGCCGCGAACGCCGTCCTCGACATCCTGGCGGACGAGCGCCTGATCGAGAACGTGCGCGGCGTGGGAGCGTACCTGGTGCAGCGGCTCGCCGACCTGCGCGAGCGCCACCCGGGCGTCTTCGGCGGCGTGCGCGGCATGGGGCTCATGCTCGGCGTCGAGATCGTCCCGCCGGTCGCGAAGAAGGTGGCCGCGACGGCGCTGGAGATGGGGCTCGTGATCAACGCGCCCAACGACAACACGATCCGGCTGCTCCCTCCGCTGACGATTTCGGAGCGGGACGCCGACGACGCGATAGAATTGTTGGAGAAAGCCGCGCTCGCCAGCCTGGCGGCGCAGGGAGAGTAGGGGAGTCTTTCCGGACATGGCGATTCAGTTCACGCGGAACGGCCGCAAGTCGATGCTCTGGGCCCAGGTAGAGGCCATGCGGCGCGGGGACGTGTATGTCGAGCCGGAACACCTGCTGCTCGGACTGCTGCACGGGGAGGATACCGGCGCGCTCCGCCTGTTGGACCGCCTCAATCTGGCGGCTTCGCAGGTGCGCGAGGCGGTCAGCGTCACCCTGCGGCCAGAGTCCGCGGGTACGCGGGTGTCTTCGTCCCAGCTTTCGCCGGTGGCCAAGAAGATCGTGGAGCAGGCCCGCCGCGAGACCGAGCTTACCGGCGACGACTACGTCGGCACCGACCACCTGATGCTGGCGATCCTCAAGGCCGGCGAGAACGGCATCGACACCCGGGATTCCGGGGGGCCGATGGCGCTGACGCTGATGGGGCTGACCTACGACCGCGCCGCCACCGCCGCTCGCCAGAGCGGCGAGGAGCGCATCGAGTCGGAGACTCTGGGCGACGGCCAGTCGCGTCCCGCGCCCTCGAACTCTTCGCGCGTCTCCGGCCGCCCCGGCTTCCTTAAGGGGCGCTGCCTGATCTCCATCAACGACCTTTCTCTGGAAGAGGTCCGCGCCCTGTTCGAGCTTACGCGCGAGGTGAAGATGGGGCGGGTCCCCGACTGCGCCAGGAACAAGACGCTCGCGCTGCTCTTCGAGAAGCCGAGCCTGCGCACCCGGGCGACGTTCGCGGTGGGGATGACCCGCCTCGGCGGCCAGCACATCTACCTCGGACGCGACGAGGTCGGACTGGGCAACCGCGAGACGCCGGAAGACGTCTCGCGCTGCGTCTCGCGCTGGGTGGACGCCATCGCGGTGCGCACCTTCGCGCACGAAACGGTCGAATGCCTGGCGGAAGCCGCGTCCGTTCCGGTGATCAACGCGCTGACCGACCGCGAACACCCGTGCCAGGCGCTCGCCGATTTCTACACGATCTTGGAGCACCGCTCGGAGACGGCGGGAATGAAGTTCGTGTTCGTCGGCGACGGCAACAACGTCGCGAACTCCCTGATGCTTCTCGCGCCGAGACTGGGGACCCACTTCGTCCTCGCCTGTCCGCCCGGCTACGAGCCGCTGCCCGAGGTGGAGGCGCAGGCGCGCGCCCTCGCCGAAGAGTGCGGCACGAAGTTCGAGATAACGAACGATGCCCTGGCGGCGGCCGACGACGCGGACATCCTTTATACCGACGTCTGGACTTCGATGGGCCAGGAGGAGGAGTCGGCGAAGCGGCTTCGAGACTTCTCGTCGTACCAGATCAACGCCGAAATGATCCGCGAGGCGAAGGAAGACGTGCTGGTAATGCACTGCCTTCCCGCGCACCGGGGGCAGGAGATCACGGCGGACGCGCTCGACGGGCCGTTCTCGGTAGTCTTCGACCAGGCGGAGAACCGGCTGCACATTCAACAGGCGCTTCTCGCCGCGGTCCTGTAACCAAGCGGCGCGGCGCGTGTCTGAGAATCGATGACCGGGGGCGTAGTCGCCCCCGTACACAGGAGAAACGCTATGTCGTCGAAGCAGAAAACAAGTCTCTCGGAGATCGGTGGCGCGCTGCTCATCCTCGGGATCGGGGTCCACGTGGCCCTCTGGCTGGGCGCGCTCGTGCATCCGCTGGCGAACCTGGCGATCCTCGCCGGGATCGTCCTGCTGATCGTGGGCATGATCGTCCCGGGCCGGCGCTGACGCGTCCGGTTGGGGTTAGTCAGGCCGATCCAGGCGCTGGTACGGGTGCGGGGCGGGCGCGTGCGGATTCGGTGTTTCCAGGGCGGCGCGACGGTCGGGGATTGCGACGACGAGGCTGTGGTCGCCTACACCAGGACGACCCGCCGCATCGTCGGTTTGGGCGAAGCCGCGTCGAAGTGGCACCATGCGCCGGAAGTCGAAGTCGCGCGCCTCTTTTCGCACCCGCGCCTCGCCGTCGAGAACGTAGACCCGACGCTCGTGCTGCTCCGGCATCTGCTGCATCGCGCGTGTGGGTCCGGCAGACGCGGGGTACTCCCACGGTGGCGTCACCCGTTAGACGTCCTCTTCCATTTCGAGGAGGGCATCGCCGGGGGACTCACGGACGTGGAGAAGCGGGCTCTTGCCCACGTCGCGGCCCAAATCGGGGCGCGGTCGTGGGCAGCCTGTGAGGTGGCCGGATCGCTTTCGGATGGTGAATTGCGCGACCTGCTCCTGGCGGCAGAAGCAGTCGCGTAGCTTGTTTCGCCTTCGCCCCGGAGGGCATTTCGGAGTGGAAATGCCGACCACGGCATGCGGGCGCTAAGTTATGAAGAACAAGATACTGCTCTCTCTGCCGAAGGGGGAGAAGGTCGGCATCGCCTTCTCCGGTGGCCTCGACACCTCCGCCGCCATCGCCTGGATGCGTCACCACGGCGCGATCCCCTTCACCTACACCGCGAACCTCGGCCAGCCCGACGAGTCTGACTACGACAGCATCCCCGAGCGCGCCATGGAGTACGGCGCGGAGAAGGCCCGCCTTGTGGACTGCCGCGAGCCGCTCGTGCACGAAGGGTTGGTAGCCCTGATGTGCGGCGCGTTCCACATCTCCACCGGCGGCAAGGCGTACTTCAACACCACGCCCATCGGGCGCGCGGTGACGGGCACGGTGCTCGTCCAGGCGATGCAGGAGGACGGCGTCGACATCTGGGGCGACGGGTCCACCTACAAGGGCAACGACATCGAACGGTTCTACCGCTACGGGCTTCTCACGAACCCGAGCCTGCGCATCTACAAGCCCTGGCTCGACCAGCAGTTCGTCAAGGAGATGGGCGGGCGCGCCGAGATGAGCCAGTGGCTCACCGAGCACGAGTTCGCGTACAAGATGAAGGCCGAGAAGGCGTACTCCACCGATTCGAACATCTGGGGCGCGACCCACGAGGCCAAGGAACTGGAGTTCCTGAGCAAAGGTCTCAACATCGTGGACCCGATCATGTCGGTCCGCTTCTGGGACCCCGGGGTCGAGATCGATCCGGAAACCGTCACCGTCACCTTCGAAGAGGGGTTCCCGACCCAGCTGAACGGTCAGGCGTTCGACTCGCCCGTGGCGCTGGTCGAGGAGGCGAACCGGATCGGCGGGCGGCACGGACTCGGCGTTTCCGACCAGATCGAAAACCGGATCATCGAGGCGAAGAGCCGGGGCATCTACGAAGCGCCCGGCATGGCGCTCCTGTTCGTCGCCTACGAGCGACTCGTCTCCGCCATCCACAACGAGGGCACCATCGACAACTACCGCACGATGGGCCGCCGCCTGGGCCGCCTGCTCTACGAGGGCCGGTGGTTCGACCCGCAGTCGCTGATGTTGCGCGACACGCTCCAGCGGTGGGTGGCGAAGCCCATCAACGGCACGGTCACCCTGGAGTTACGCCGGGGCGACGACTACACCATCCTGAACACCGAAGGCCCGAACCTGACCTACCACCCCGAACGCCTCAGCATGGAGCGCGTCGAAGAGGAGGCGTTCACGCCGCTCGACCGGATCGGCCAGCTCGCCATGCGCAACCTCGACATCCTCGACTCCCGCGAGAAGCTGTCCGTCTACACGAACGCGGGCGTCCTCCCCGGCGGCGGCATGAAGGCGCTGCTCGGGGACGAGACGCGGCAGATCGAAGGCGGCGGCACCGACGACGCGGAGGGGGCAGAGTAGATATGGCCCTCTGGGGAGGACGGTTCGCCACCGAGACGGATTCGCTCGTGTGGCAGTTCAATCAGTCGCTGCCGTTCGACCGGCGGCTCTGGCGCGAGGACATCACCGGCAGCATCGCGCACGCGAAGATGCTGGCCCGGCAGGGCATCATCGCCGAAGCGGAGGGGCAGGTGCTCGTGGCCGGTCTCGAAGGGCTGCGCGACGACCTAGGCTCCGGCGCGGCGTTCCTGCCCGAGGAGGCGGAAGACATCCACTCCGCGGTCGAGCAGATGCTCCGGGAGCGGGTGGGGTCGGTCGCGGGCAAACTGCATACGGCGCGCTCGCGCAACGACCAGATCGCGACCGACATCCGCCTCTGGCTGAAGGGCAACATCGGCGAACTGCGCGGCCACCTAGCCACCCTCCGGGCGACTCTGGTCGAACTCGCGGAGCGGCATCACGGGGTCGTCCTGCCCGGCAGGACCCACCACCAGCACGCCCAGCCGGTTCTCCTCTCGCACCACCTCCTGGCCTACTTCTGGATGCTGACGCGCGACGACGGGCGGCTCGCGGACTGCCTCGACCGGGGCGACGCGCTTCCGCTCGGCGCGGGCGCGCTGGCGGGGACGCCGTTCCCGATCGATCGGGAGTTCGTGCGGCAGGAGCTGGGGTTCGCGGCGATCTGCGAGAACTCGATGGACGCGGTGGCGGATCGAGACTTCGCGGTCGAGTTCTGCGCGGCGGCGTCGCTCCTGATGCTGCACCTCTCCCGGCTCGCCGAAGAGATCGTCCTCTGGAGCGCGCCGGAGTTCGGGTTCGTCGAGCTTTCGGACGCCGTGACGACCGGCTCCTCGATCATGCCGCAGAAGAAGAACCCGGACGTGGCGGAACTGATACGGGGCAAAACGGGGCGCGTCTACGGCGACCTGACGACCCTACTGACGCTGATGAAGGGTCTGGTGCTCGCCTACAACAAGGACATGCAGGAGGACAAGGAGCCGCTCTTCGATGCCGCCGACACTGCCTCGCTGTGCGTCCGCCTGATGGCGCGGATGCTGGAGGACGCCGCGTTCCGTCCGGAGCGGATGGCGGCGGCGATGCGAGGGGATTTCTCCACGGCGACGGAACTGGCGGACGCACTGGCGGCGACCGGTGTGCCGTTCCGCGAGGCGCACGAAGTCGTGGGCGCACTGGTGCGGGACTGCATCGAACGCGGGGTGGGTCTGGAGGATTTGACCCTGGAAGACCTCCAGCGCGCCGACCCCCGCTTCACCGCCGCGGCACTGGAGGCGATACTTCCGGAGGCGTCCGCCGCCGCGCGCGCCAGCCGGGGAGGCACGGCGCCCGCGGCCGTCGCCGAGCAGATCCGCCGGGCGCGGAGCGTACTCGGCGCGGTCTAGGACTTAAGTCCGGTCACCCGATCGATAGGCCGGCGCTTTCGAATGCGCACGGTCGTGCCGGAAGGCGCGGTCAGCACCTCGACGGAGTCCATCACGGATTCGATGAGCGGCAGACCGCGCCCGTGCTCCGCGAGCGGTCCCGGCATCGCCTTGGTGAGGTCAACGCGGTAGTGATTGCCCGGGTTCGTAATGTCGAAGACGAGGTAGTCGTCGACGACACGGCACGTCATGCAGACGAGCGGGCACGGACCGCTCTCATTGCCGTGCAGTACGGCGTTATTGCACGCTTCCCCGACCGCCAGCCGGATGTAGCCGCAATCCGTCTTGTCGAACCCAAAGTCCTGGGCCGCCGCTTCGGCGGCATCGCGGGCGACGCTGATGTAGCGGGTGTTGCGCGGTATCTCAAGGCGAAGGACGACTTCGCCCAATCCTGTCAACGGGTGATACGCGTCACCGTCACGCGCCGGGACCGTGGTTGGCGGTCTTTCCGCACCCGGATCATACTTCTCAAATCCCATAAGTATCGCTCGCTTCATCGCGAATCCCCACCCCTATCCGGTCAACTCCGAAAGGCTGCTTCACACTTTATCCGACGCCCTAACAGGTACGTAGGGTTCCCGATTTAACAGGCGCGCAGCCGCGTCCAGAATGCCGGGCGGGAGGATTCGCAGGGCGCTGTCCTCTTCCGGTTCCCAGATAAGCCTGACCTCCCCTTCACCCGGAACTGCCTTCGCCGGGTCGATACTGTCCTCTAAACCGCCGTTTTCACCGTGGCTGGACCCGATGACGGTCCATTGTTCCCCGTCTGTGCCGCGTCCAACCGCTAATGCCGTGCCACCGGCCTCTTCTGAGATGGCGCGCAGCACGCTGACGGTGTCTATTTTCTCACCACCCGTCGCCAACCCGAGGAGGCGGTGCAGCAACGCCCGCTCGCACTCCCCCGCGGAACGCTCTTCGACGAGGCGTGCGTTTTCCAGAGCCACGGCTGCCTGGGAGGCGAAGGTCAGGAGCAGCCGCACTTCGTCGCCGCGCCAGCGCCGCCGCGTGCGCGAGTAGACCTCCAGCACCCCGATGACTTCGCGCCCGGATTTCAAGGGCGCACCGACGTAGGAGAGCGCCCTGCCGCGCGCGGGGCGGGTGAACCCCGCCGGAAACCGCGTGTCTTCTCCTACGTCTTCGACAATCACGGGTTTCCCGCGTTTCGCGATCCATCCGGGTGCCGTCTCCTCCGACACCGGGAGGTGCGGCAGTCCGAGCGGTTCGCCCGCGGCGGAGAGCGCACTGCCCCCGTCCGGCTCGTCGGCCGCGCGAAACCCGGAGCGCGCCAGCATCTCGAGACTGCGCGCCCCGTCCGCCGCCTGCCGGACGACGTAGAGGGCGCACCGGTCGCCCGCCATTACCTCCATCGACAGCGAGGCGACCAGGTGCGGCACGGTGCGCGGCGACTGGGCCGACCCGAGGGCGCGCGCGACCCTGTGGAAGTAGCGCCGCAGCTCCAGGGTCTTGTGCCGGACGTCGGCGTAGATCCGGGCGTTCTCGATCGCGATGGCGGCCTGGTTCGCGATCGTGTAGAGCAGTTCCATCTCGGCGACGGTGAACAGCCGCCGCCGGGAACTCATCGCGCAGAGCACTCCGATCGTCCCCGAACCTACCTGTAGGGGCATGCAGGCCAGAGACGTGACGCCCTCCCCGTGGATCGGCGCGGAGTTGTTCCGGTGGTCCGCGGCGACGTCGCGCACGCCGGTCGGGGTTTCGAACTCCAGTACCCATCCCGGAATACCCTGGCCGACGCCGAACCGGAGCCGGTCGCTCGCTCCCTCCTCCAGTCCGCGAGACACGACGAGGTGGAGCCGGTCGCTGCTGCGCTCCAGAAGGAACAGTGCGAACTTGTCTACGGAGAGCAGGCTCAGGACGGAGTCCGCGATCCGTTCGAGGACGTCCTCCAGGTCGAGGGTCGAGGTGATCGTCTGGGAAAGCTCGTAGAGCGCGGCGGCCTCCTCAGCGCGTCGCGTCGCGTCCTCGAAGAGGTACGCCCCCTCGATGGCGATGGCGGCCTGCGCGGTCAGCGCGGACAGGAGGTTAGCGTCCGAAAGAGTATACGCGCCGCTGCCCTGGCTGGAGAGGACGAGGACGAAGCCCAGTTCTACGTCACCCGAACGGATCGCGAAGGCCAGTCCCGAGCGTGCCCCGAGTTCGGGGAAGGGAGAGTCGAATCGTCGGCCCGCCTCCGCGGCGACGTCCGTCGGGAATTCGTCCTCCTCCGGGACGGAAAAGGAAAGGAAGAGCGCCCGCGCCGTCGAGAGACAGCCCGCGCCGATCGGGTCGTCTACCGGGAGCGCCCGCTCGCGCTGCTCCGTCGTCAGCCCTTCCTCCTCGGCCACGTAGAAGTGCGTCCGCTCGTCGTTCAGGAGGAAGACCGCGACCGCGCTGCTGGCCAGGTGCGCCGCGATCTGGCCCACGAGGGCGCGCAGCACTTCCTGGGTCGAGACGTGCCCGCTGATGGTTCGAACTGCCTCGTAGAGGATGGAAAGCTCCCGGCTCTGGCGCAGCGACTCGTCGCGTCTCTCGGCGCCGACCAGCGCGACGGAGGCGGCCGTCGCGAGGGTCGAGAGGGTCATGACGTCCTCGCCCGAGAACGCCCGTCCGCCCGCTTTGTTAAGCGCTCCGAGCGCGCCCACCGGAACGCCGCCCGCGAAGAGCGGTACGACGGCGGCCGAGGTTACGGCCGGTCCGTTCCGAGCCCCCGGAGCCTCGGCGGCATCGCCGTCCCGCCGGTAGGCGAGATAGGGTTCCCCGGTTCGCGCGGTGCCCCCGACGAGTGTGTCGGCGGCGTGCGCCCGGGTGCCGATAAGCTCCCGCACGCCTTCGCCCGCCGCCGCGGCAAAGCTCACCTCGTCCCGCCCGCCTTCCAGGAGGGCGATGACCGACGATCCCGCGTCCGTCAGCTCGCGCGCCTTCCGGGTTATCAGGCTCAGTACCTGTTCGGTCGGTTCGTCGTGCGCGAGCGCGGAGAGTACCTCATGTAGGATGGTGATCGCTACCATGGGAGAGACGTGCGCGGACGACTCGTCCGGGCCGCTACCGGCGGCCGTGCCCGGGGACGGCGCGGCGGAACCTGGGGTGGGGGCATCGTCAGCGGATTTCATCAAGGCGCGGGACCATGGGGGATAGCCCGCTCATTGTAGCTATTTGCCCGCCCGGTGTCAAGGATAGTTTCGGGTAGCCGGTGGAACATAAGGGCATGACCCGATTCGCAAATCTGCTCCTCTGCCTGGCCGCGACCCTGCTCCTGATCGTCGGCCCGCCGCCCCGATCGGCCCGGGCCGAACCTCCCGCGGTCAGGGTCTCCTTCGACGACCGGGCGGTACGCGATCTTCTCGACCTGATGGTCGCGAAGGACGCGTCGGACGCCAGCCTCGACCGCTGGCTGGACCTCCCGGCCAATCGGAATCTGCTGCGGGTCGGCGCGTTGGAGGGGACGGTGACGCGCGAGCAGCTGAAGGAGCGCGCCCGCGCTCTGATCGAGGGAAAGGCGTCGCCGCAACGGCCGGACGACCCGGCGCGGCTGGTGATCGCCCGTCCCGAGACCTACCGGAAGATGCTGGACGACCTGAAAGCGACCGCGGACGGCCGGTCACGCCGGATCGCGGACCGCGTGCGCGCCTTCTCCCCGGAGGTGGGCGGAGAGGGGCCGATCGACGCCACGGTGTACCTGCACCTCGCCGGGACCTGGGACGCCATCAACCACCAGGGCGCGATCTATCTGAACCTCTACTACTGGCACGACTACAACCGGCCGGGGTGGGACGGGCTGAACATGATCGTCGCCCACGAAACGATGCACTCGGTGCAGAACCGCGCCTACGGCAACCCGGAGGACCAGGAGACGGGCGAAGGATCCTTCCTGACCGCCCTGTCGAAGATACAGCGCGAGGGGACGGCGCGGTATGTCGAGGTGGAGACGGACCCCGAACCGTACGCGGAGTACACGTACGGCTTTTTCTACCGGGCCGTGGACCAGGAGCGCCTGCGCGCGTTCGCCCGGCAACTGCCCCTGCTCGCGCCGCTGACCGAGGCGTGTTATCCCACGTTCGACCGTGCGAAGTTCGCGGAGACGTACACCAACGGCATGGACAGCGGGGGCCCGTTCTACGTCGTCGGGCACGGGATCGCGAAGGCCATTGACGAAAAGATGGGCCGCGCGGCCTTGCTGGAAACGGTGGCGCGCGGGCCGAAAGACTTCTTCGGGAAGTACCTCCAGCTTTGCGAAAAAGACACGTCCCTGCCGCCCCTGCCGGGGAGGACCGCCGAGGCCGTGCGAAAGATGAAGGAGCGCCTGTAACCCGTTTGTTACAGGCGCTCCGCGGCGATCAGTTTCCGCCGCGGGCCGTCCGCCCCGCGCCCGACGGTAGCCGGAAGGTCTCCGGCGCGGGCGGCGCGTCCGTGACTACGTCGCGGTAGCGCGCCACGAACACGGTGTCGGGCGGGTCATCCCGGAGCATTCCGCCCTCGACGCGCACCGTCCGGTAACGCTCCGTGCGGCGGGGCAGGCCGTCGGCCGCGAGGTAGAGGGTCGTGACCAGGGTAGATTCGATGTCGCCCGCGCCGCGCCGTCGCCGACCGCCCTGCGCCACGCGGACGTTCTCGGTGATCTCGATCACGTCCACGGATACGCCGTCGGCGCTGGCCTGGCCCTTGTAGGAAACGGTGTCGGCGTTCTCGTAGACCGAGCGAGGGCCGTACAGGAGCCATCCCAGCGTCTCCGAGGCGTCGTTGTAGCCCGCCTGGCGCGCACGGACCCCGAGCAGCGAAGGGTCGGGGCCGATCGGGACCGCGCGCTCGCGGCCATTGCGCGCCCCGGTCACCAGCACCGCCTGCCCGTCCGCGACGACGGTCTGCGCGCTGACGGGCGACCCGCCCCGCCGCCCGCGGCCCGCATCCGGCGTTGCCGCCGCGGCACCCCGCCCGCCGACCTCCGGAGAGGCGACCGGGTTGAGCGTCAGGTAGAGGCGGCCCGGTCGGCGCATCTGGACGGCGTACTCCCACTGCTGGTCGCGCCACTCGTCCGGAACGGTGCGACTGGCGAACGTCTTCCCCACGGCGTCGGTGGTGAGCGTCGCGCGGGCGTTCAGCGAGGTGAAGCGGTTCCACGCCTGCTCCCAGCGGGCCAGCAGCGCGGCGGACTTCGCGTCGATCTCTAGCGGTCCGGTCGGCTCGACATCGCTTCCGGAAGGGATGGCGACGTCCCGGTACCCGGCGGGGACGGCCTGTGCGAATAGGGTCGCGGGAAGCGCCTTCCCGGAAGCGGACACGCCGTACTGCTCGCGGCGGTAAGTGATGCGCGAACGGGCGGCTGCTGCGTTGCCGCCGCGCTCGTCGGTCGTCGTGTCCCACTCTTCGAAGGTTCGCAGGAGGCGCGTGCGCGTGTCGATCTGGTAGCGCCGGATGCGACGGGTCCGAGTCCGACCGTTTGACGCGTCGGCGTCCAGTTCGTTGACGGTCTCCACCCCGTTCGGCGACCGCTCACGCCAGACGGTGCCCCGGACGTTCCAGGCCGGGTCTAGCAGAAGAATGCCACCGCGCGACGAGGGCGCGACCTTCAGCAGGCTTAGCCCGGCGGCCAGAGTCCGTACGTCCCCCACGAAGGGGACGCGCATCACCTCGCGTACGGGCGGCGCCGAGGCGGCCCGCGCGCCCTGTTCGAACCGGGTCGCGATGATCGCCTCGCCGTTCGCGACCGCCCTCCGGACCTGGCGCATCTTCGCGCCCTGCGTCTCATACGTCATGTTCAGGCGCAGGTTTGCTGGGGCCGCCGCGACGGATTCGGACGCGGTCACCAGCGTCGGTTTCCCGGCTCCGGTCTGCGTCAGGGTCCGCAGGTCGGCCTTGAACTGGATGCTCGGGGCGGTCCGGTACGCGTTGCGGGCGGAGAAGAGCGCCCGCCGCCCCGCCACTTCGTCGGCGAAGGAGAGGCGGGCGGGCGGCGCGGGGGCCGCGGGTATCACGGCCGCGGCAGTGGTGGGCGGCGTCTGCGCGCGGACCGGGGCCGCGAGCGCAAAGGCGGCGGTGGCGGCCATCGCCACGGGCGGCAATAGGACTGAGCGTGCGTTCGCGATCATATTCGTTCTCCCGAAAAACGGACGGGCGTCCGCAGTCGGTTACGACGTACGGACGCCCGCAAAGGTTCAGATTAACGGGGCGGATAACCCGTGTCAGCCGGTCCTAAGGTCCGCCCCCGTCTGCTCCACGAGCGCGCTACGCACCTCCCCGAGCGCCGCCTCGACTTCGGCGTCACGGAGCGTCGTGGTCTGAGAGCGAAAGGTGAACCGCAGGGTCAGCGACCGCTTGCCGGGGCCCAGGTTCGCCCCTTCGTAGACGTCGGTCAGCCGCAGCGATTCCAGCAGCGGACCGGCGGCCTCCGTCGCGACGCGGGCGATCCGGGCGTAGGGAACGCTCGCGTCGAAGACCGGCGCGAGGTCGCGCGTCACCGCCGGGTACTTCGGCAGCGGCGTGTAGCGCCGGAGCGTTTGCCCGGCGGTCTGGGAGAGCCCGAGAAGGCGGTCGCCGTCCAGGTCGAAGAGGTAGACGCGGCGCGGCAGGTCGCTGCTTTCGACCACCGCCTCGCTCACCTCGCCGACCAGGCCGATTCGCTCGCCGCCCACCACTACCGCCGCCGTCCGGCCCGGGTGGGTGATGGGCTCGTCGGCGGACGCCTCGAAGGCCGTCGGGCCGACGCCGAGCGCGGCGAGCAGGTCCTCCACGACCCCCTTCGCGAAGTAGAAGTCCGCCGGGAAGGCGTCCGGCTTCAGGGACCATGCCTGCGGCATGGCAGAACCGGTGAGGACGCCCGAGACGCGAAGCGGCTCCTCGTACCCGCCGCCGTCGCGCCGGAGGTAGACGGGCCCGATCTCGAACACGGCCGCGTCGCGGATACCCGTCTCGTGGGCCCGGCGGACGATGCCCAGTAGGTTCGGCAGCAGCGAGGTCCGGAGGCTCGACAATTCCGGCGAGAGCGGCGCGCGTATCAGGACGCGGTGCGCGACCTCGTCGGCGGTCGCCAGCGGCGAGGGGGCCGTCAGCGAGTGCGAGTGGACGTCCTGGAGGCCCGCGCGCACCAGCGCCTCGCGCACTGCGCGCGTGAAGAGCCCGCGCGGCGAATCCTTGCCGCCGTCGGAGCGCGGCGGCGGCAGCGTCTCCGGCAGGTTCTCGTAGCCGAGCGCGACGCGGCCGATCTCCTCCGCTATGTCGTCCTCAATAGTGAGGTCGGGCCGCCAGGAGGGCAGGACGCAGTCGAGGTTGGTCGCGATGCGGTCGACCCGGATTCCCAGCCGCTCCAGCCCCGCGATGGACTCCTCGCGGTCCACGTCGCAGCCGAGCAATCGTCGGACCCGGTCCACGCGCGCCAGGACGCGGCGCGGCGTGAACTTCTTCGCGACGACGTCGATCACGGAGGGCTCGGCCGAGCCGCCCGCGACCTCCGCCAGCAGGGCCGCGGCACGCTCCGCCGCGACAGAGACGAGCAGGGGATCGACGTGTCGCTCGAAGCGGAACGACGCCTCGGTGCCGAGGCCGAGCCGCTTCGCGGTCCGCCGTATCGACAGGGCATCGAAGTGGGCCGACTCCAGCAGGATGTTCTTCGTACTTTCCGTTACCTCGGTCGGGCCGCCGCCCATGACGCCCGCGACCGCGATGGGCTTTTCGACGTCGCAGATGCAGAGCATGCCGGGCTCCAGCTTCCGCTCGACGCCGTCGAGGGTCGTCAGCGTCTCGCCCTCGCGCGCCTGGCGGACGACGATCGCACCGCCCGGGAGCGTGTCGAGGTCGAACGCGTGCAGGGGCTGTCCGGTCTCCAGCATCACGTAGTTCGTGACGTCCACGACGTTGTTGACCGGGCGCATGTTCGCGGCGGTCAGGCGGTCCTGCATCCACTGCGGGGACGGGCCGACCGTGACGTTGCGGATCAGCTTCGCGGCGTAACGGGGGCAGGCGTCCGGGTCTTCGATCGCCACGGAAGCGCCCGCGCCCGCCAGGGACGTGGGAGTCGGCGCCGGGCCGCGCTCCGGGTAACCGGGGTAGGGGGCGAGCGCGAGCTTCCCGGCGGCGGCGGCCTCGCGGGCGGTGCCGTAGACGGACGCCCAGTCGCCGCGGTTCGGCGTGATCTTCGTGTACAGGGTGGGGCCGGCGGGCGTGTCGAGCACCTCCTCGACCTCGAGGCCCGCCATGGTCAGGACGTCACAGAACGCTTCCAGACCCGGCCGGTCCTCGGGCACGGGCACGTACTCGCGCAGCCACGCGGTGGGAATTCTCATGGGTATGCCTCAGAACTGCTGAAGGAAGCGCAGGTCGTTTTCCAGGAACAGGCGCAGGTCGTCGATGCCGTAGCGCACCATCGGCATCCGGTCGATGCCGAGGCCGAAGGCGAAGCCGGAGTACTTTTCCGTGTCGTAGCCCGCGCGCTTCAGGATGTTGGGGTGGATCAGGCCCGCGCCGCCCAGCTCCAGCCAGCGCCCGCCCCACCAGACGGCGACCTCGACGCCCGGCTCGACGAACGGGAAGAAGTCCGGCCGGAAGCGCACCCGAACGTCCGGGCCGAACATGCCGCGCGCGAACGCGCCGAGCACGCCCTTCAGGTCCGCGAGGGAGATGCCCTCGTCCACGCTGAAGCCGTCCACCTGGTGGAACGTGTGGGAGTGCGTGTTGTCGGACTCGTCCACCCGGTAGCAGCGCCCGATGGTCGCGATGCGGAAGGGCGGCTTGCGCCCGCCCGGTCCCATCATCCGACCCTGGAGGGCGGTCGTCTGCGTCCGGAGCAGGTGCGTCGGGTCCACGTAAAATGACATCTGCTCGTCCATCGCCGGGTGGTCGGCGGGATAGTTGAGCCAGTCGAAGTTGTAGTGGTAGTCTTCAATGTCCGGTCCGTCGGCGAACTCGAAACCCAGGCCGATCATCACCCGCTTCACCTCGTCGATCGTGGTGGAGAGGGGGTGCATCCGTCCGCGCGGGCGCGCCCGCGACGGAAGGGTAACATCGATCGCTTCGGCACGCTCCCGCTCGGCGCGCTCGGCGGCCTTGACGGCGTCCCGCCGCTCGGCGATGGCGAGTTCGACGCGGGCCTTCGCCTCGTTCAGCGCCTGGCCGAACAGGGGGCGCTGATCGGGGGACATAGCCCCGAGCCCGCGCAGCAGGGACGTCAGCTTTCCGGCTTTGCGGCCCAGGTAGTCTGTCTCGCGCTGGTCCAGCTCCGCGGAGGACGCGGCGTCCCGCACGGCGGCGGTGGCCTCGGCCTCGATCGCCTTCAATTCCTCGGTCATGTCCGTGTGCCTATCCCGGCGAAATCCGTTCGGTCATGCGAAAGGCTCGCGGCGAAATCGCCGCGAGCCTTTCGTCCTGTCTTTCAATGCGCGCTTGCTGCGCTCACGTACTCGCGGCGAGGTTTAAAGAGCGGCAGTCGCGGTGCCGGCAAAACCGAGCTGCTTGACGAGCGCGGTAAACGCCGCCGGGTCGTTGATGGCCATGTCGGACAGCACCTTGCGATCCAGCGCGACGTCCGACTTGGTCAGGGCGTTCAGGAACTGGGAATAGGTGGTGCCGTTGTTGCGGCAGGCCGCACCGATGCGCGCGATCCACAGGCGGCGGAATTCGCGCTTCTTGTTCCGGCGGTCACGGTAGGCGTAGTTGCCCGACTTCATGACCGCCTCGTTGGCGACCTGGAAAACGTTCTTCTTCAGACCGAAGTAGCCTTCGGCCTTCTTGATAATCTTCTTATGTCGCTTGTGGGTCATTACCCCACGTTTGACACGAGGCATGGTACTAACTCTCCTTCGGGCGCGGCGCGTGCGTGCGCGCGCCGCCGTTGCTTCCCGACGGCCAACCCGCGGGTTATAGGGTGCGGGCAGCCGACATCAAGGTCGCGTCGAACGGGCGACTACAGGATGGCGCCGTTCTGAAGCTGGCGGCCGACGACCTTGTTCTTACCCGGGTCCAGGACGGACTCGTTGTAGAGGCGGCGCTTCTGGCTCGGGCTCTTGCTGATCATCGAGTGGGCGCGGCGCGTGTGGCGGTGCATCAGTTTGCCGGTGCCGGTCTTGCTGAAGCGCTTGGCGGCGCTCTTGCGGGTTTTCACCTTGGGCATGAGGTTCACATTCCTCCTTTCGTAAGCATTCGCACAATCGAGCGCTCCATAGCGCGCAAACGAACGCCCGGCCAAATGCCGGGCGTTCGGCAAATCCATTCCCGCGAGGGCCAGGCGGACTACGCTGCCGCGGCGGAAGCCTCGGCGACCTGCTGCGGTTCCGCAACGGGTTCGGCAGCCGCCGTCGCCGGTACGGGCGCTTCGGCAACCGGCGACGGCGCTTCGGAAGCCGCCGGCGTCTCGCCGTTGCTGCTTCCCGCCTCCGTCGGGGTCGTCGGCGCGGGCTTGTCCGCCTTATCAGCCTTCGGCGCGGCGGGCGCGCCCGCCGGCTTGTCGGTCTTCTTGGGAGCCGCTTCGCGCACCGGGGCGAGGACCATGATCATCTGGCGGCCCTCCATGATCGGATGCCGCTCCACGGTGCCGACGCCGGACGCGTTCGTCGCTTCCGTGATCTTGTTCAGGGCGGCGTAGGCGAACTCGGGGTGGCTCATCTCGCGCGACTTGAAGCGCACGGTCACCTTGACCTTGTCGCCCTCGCCCAGAAACTTGATGATGTTCTTGATCTTGAAGTCGAGGTCGTGATCGTCGGTGCCGGGGCGAAGGGTCATCCCTTTGATCTCGGCTGCCTGACGCTGCTTCTTCGCGGCCTCGCGCTCGCGCTTGCCCTGCTCGTACTTGAACTTTCCGTAGTCCATGATACGGCAGACCGGCGGGTTCGCGTTGGGCGCGACCTCGATCAGATCCAGACCTCGCGAGCGTGCGATTTCCACAGCGTCGCGCGGTGCCATGACGCCTAACTGTCCGCCAACCTCGTCGACGACACGCACTTCACGAACCCGGATGCGGTCGTTAACGCGCGGACCCATATCCCGGTTGCGGTCGAATCCCCGCGGATCGCGATTATTGATACTTGGCCTCCTGACCTCGTTGCCGCTTTAATTGCGCGGCCAAATAGAAGGCGTCCCCGCCCGACGACAGTCAGGACCTGGGACGCCGCCCGACCTCATCAAAACAGCATATTGTATCAACGCGTCTATCTAATGTCAAGATGCAAGAGCCGGGCAGGAGGGGATGTCTGCCCGGACTCGTTTGACACACGTGCCGGTTTACGATAACATCACTTCGCTCTCCCGCGGCCCGTTCGTCTAGTGGTCCAGGATGCCGCCCTTTCAAGGCGGAGATCACGGGTTCGAATCCCGTACGGGCTATTCCATTTCGGGACCTCTGCCGTCGTACGACGGCAGAGGTCCCGGCGCTTTCCGGGTGGTAGGAATGCTGAACGCGCGCGCGCCTACTCCTGTATCTCGCTCCGCCGCGGTGGCGGCTCGGACCGTAACGACTCGTCCAGGGGACGCCGCGGTGTCCGCCGGTCGCGGGGAGGCGCGTAGCCGAGGCCGAGGACCATCTGAGGGTACTGTACGTCTCCGCCGAGCAGGGTGCGTAGTGCCGGAGTCAGGTTGTCCACCTGGATGGGACCGCTCAGGAAACTGGCCGAGACGCCGTCCGCCGCAGCGGACAGAAGGACGCGGTCGAGCGCCTGCCCGGCGCGGAGCCAGTCGTCCGGGCTGCTGCCCGCCGTGTACAGGATGGCGATCCGACTGGCCTGTTCGGCAAGGCGTCCGTGGTGCGCTGCGACGAGATCGCTGATCGGAACCGCGGAGGGCAACGGGCTGTCGTACGCCACGCTCAGGCCGATGTCCTCCGGGTAGAGCGGCATGCCGCTGCCGCTCCGCTCGGATTCGTCGTCGCCGAGCCACATCACCATTTCCCGCCGGTAGTCCTCATCCACGTCCAGTCGGCGGTCGGCCTCCATTATCAGCGCCCGCACCGGCTCGCGCTGCGACGCCTCCAGGAACCGCAGGCCGACTCCCTCGGCTTCTGCCTCCTCCACGAGGCGCGCGGGCAAGTCCGGCGGGACCGATCGGTTCTCGAAGGAGAGCCAGTTGGTACGCCTTACGGGGATCGCGCGGAAGAGTCGGAGTTCGTCGGCAGTCGGCGGCGGCCCCTGGGCCAGCCGCACGCGGGCGAGCAGATCGCGGTTCGACTGGTCGGGGAACGGTTCGACACTCGGGGTCATGCCTGTATTCCGCGCGGCGACGCGCAGGTGGAACAGGGCGGCACCGCAGCTAATGACCATCTCGCGATCCTCAGGGTCGGCCACCGGGAGGGCGCGGCCCCTGTCGGCGTAGATGTCCACGCCTTCCTCCGTCGGGCAAAACAGCCACGGCTGCGTATTGTGCCCGGAGGGCGCAAGGATCGCGTATTCAAGCAGTGACCGAAGGGTCTCCCCCGCCTGGCCGTTCGCCGGAGGAGGCCCCGGGTTGGTCCTGGACATCGCCGTTACCTCTGACCTTTCGTGGCACCCCCAGGAGCGCCGCCGTACGCCGCCAACCTGCCCTGTCCACGCGAGACGGGCCGCCTACGGCCGGACCGCGATCTTGAGGACGTTGTCGCGTCGGGACCCGAACAGGTCGTAGGCGTCTACGATGTTTTCCAGGGCGAACGTGTGGGTGAGCAGCGGCGTCAGATCAACCCGCCCCGCCCGGACGACTTCGATGAGTCGCCGCATCCGCTCCTTGCCTCCCGGGCAGAGCGTCGTAACGATCCGGTGGTCTCCCAGACCAGCCGCGAAGGCGTCGTACGGCATCTGCAGCTTGCCGCTGTAGACGCCGAGACTGGACAGCGTTCCGCCCGGCCGCAGACAGCGCAGACTGTTCTCGAACGTCTCCTGAAGTCCGAGCGCCTCGATCGCGACATCCACGCCCCCACCGGTCAGGCGCTTCACCTCGGCGACAACGTCCTGCTCCTTCGGGTCGAGGACGACGTCCGCGCCCATCGTCTTCGCGACCGAGCGCCGGTGCTCGTCGCCGTCCACGCCGATGATGAGCGACGCGCCCATGAGCTTCGCACCGGCCGTGGCGCACAATCCGATCGGCCCCTGCGCGAAGACCACCACGGCGTCGCCTATCCTCACTCCCCCGGATTCCGCCCCCGAAAATCCCGTCGATGCGATGTCCGCGAGGAGAACGACCTGCTCGTCGGAGACACCGTCGGGAATCTTCGCCAGGTTTGCCTGGGCGTTCGGGACGAGCAGGTATTCGGCCTGCGCCCCGTTGATCGTGTTGCCGAAGCGCCAGCCGCCGAGCGCCTCCGTATCGTCGCCGTGCCCGCACTGCGCCCAGTGCGCGGACAGGCAGGCGCGGCACTGGCCGCACGGCGTAATGGCCCCCACCAGGACCCGGTCTCCGACTTCGTACCCGGTCACTCCCGGACCGATCTCGTCGATGACGCCGACCGGCTCGTGCCCGATGGTGAGGCCGGGCTTGACCGGATACTCGCCGCGCAGGATGTGGAGGTCCGTGCCGCACACGGTGGTGAGGGTGATACGGATTACGGCCTCGCCGTAGCCGGGATGCGGCCGGGGAACCTCCTGAACGCGAATGTCGTTGACGCCGCGGAAGACGTTCGCTCGCATGGTGCCCATTGAGAAGTCCTATCCTTTCCTGAGGCGCGGACGGCGATTTCTACCGGTATTGTAGCCGGTTGGGCAGGCAATCACCTCCGCCAATAGGCGTATCGTCTCTCAGGAGATCGCTACGGATAGGCGTCGTATCACCAGACCGGGAGCGATAAGTGGCACGCGAGCAGAAGAAGCGGACGCCGATCGCGCCCGACGGCGCGATCGGCGGTACGAGGGCGTTTACTCCGAAGGTTCGGCGGCGGGGATCTGTTCGACCGCGAACTCGGAGAGCCGCCCCGCGAGCGACCGGGCGACCTCGGCGTGGACGTAGATCGCGTCCGGCCGGTAGTCCACGGAGATGACGCGCCCGTATTCGTAGCAGAGGGCGACCATATCGGAACGCGAGTAGGGGACCGCGAGACGCATCTCCGCCACCAGCCCCTTGATCGTTTCGACGATCCGATCCATCAGGTAGGGGACGCCCTCGGCCTTCGCCGCCGAGATGTAGACCGAGTTCGGGATCGTGGCGACCTGGTGTCGGAGTTCGTACTGGTCCTGCACCAGGTCCGCCTTGTTAAAGACCGTGATGACAGGCTTGTCCGCCGCCCCGAGAGTCGCGAGCGTCTCGTACACGGTATCGCGGTGACGGTCCGCCTCCGGCGACGAGGCGTCCACCACGTGGATCAGGAAGTCGGCCTCGGTGACCTCTTCGAGGGTTGCCCGGAAGGCGGCGACGAGGTCCGGCGGCAGGTTGCGAATGAAGCCGACCGTGTCGGTAACGAGGATGCCGCGCCCATCGGGCAGAACCACGCGCCGGGTGGTCGGGTCGAGCGTGGAGAAGAGCATCTCGTCCGCCAGGACGTTGCTTCCGGAGAGCATGTTGAGCAGCGTCGATTTGCCCGCGGACGTGTAGCCGACCAGGGCCGCGGTCGGGAACGGCAGGTTGCGCCGACTCTGGCGCTGCTGACGGCGGCTCTTGCGGACCTCGTCCAGCTCGCGCTCCAGTTCGCCGATCCGCTCCCGGATCTTGCGCCGGTCCAGTTCCAGTTTCGTCTCACCCCCGCCGCCGCGCACCCCGATGCCGCCCTGCTGGCGTTCGAACTTGGTGTACAGGGAGCCGAGGCGGGGGAGGAGGTAGCTGAGCTGCGCCAACTCGACCTGGAGCTTACCTTCCCGCGTCCGCGCGCGTCCGGCGAAGATATCCAGGATGAGCTGCGTCCGGTCGATGATGCGCGTCTTCAGCGTCTCGCCCAGGTTTCGCTGCTGGGTCGGTGAGAGGTCATTGTCGACGATGACGAGCGTAACTTCCGACCCCTGAATCTCGGCAAAGAGCTCGTCCGCCTTGCCGTGGCCGATCAGGTAGGCGGGGTCCGGCTGCTTGCGCCGCTGCCCGATGCGCGCGACGACCTGCACCCCCGCCGTGCTCGCCAGTTCCGCAAGTTCATCGAGCCGGGCATCGAGGTCGTCGTCGTTAAAGTCATCGGTCTCCAACGCGACGAGCGCCGCGCGCTCGTCGCGGGCGGTCTCGTGCATCTTCGTCATGCCACGTTCTCGTTCGGGAATGGTACTCGCCTCCTTGGCCGCGAAACGGCTGGTTTCCTTATCGTACTATAGCCCGGAAGGACTAAAGAGAAAACGACAAAGACGGCGGGCCCCGGGCAATGCCCGGGGCCCGCCGCCGTGCCTGTGCATTTGCGAGTTACCAGCGGATGTCGAGGTTCTGGCGGATGCGCTCGACCGCCTCGGCGATGCGCTCGCCGTTCTGGTCGCCGTTCACAGTGAGCGACATGCGGACGTAGCCCTCGCCGTTCTCGCCGTAACCGACACCGGGGATCGCCAGCACGCCCGCCTTCTCCAGAAGGTTCTTGGTGAAGCTCATCGCCGTGTAGCCGGGGGGAACGGGAGCCCAGATGTAGAACGTGGCCTTCGGCTTTTCCAGCTTCCAGCCGAGCGCGTTCAGGCCGTCCACCAGGATGTCGCGGCGACGCCGGTACAGCGCGAGCGTCGCGTCGTTGTCGATATTGCCCATCGCCCACGCCGCCGCCCGGTCGACGGCGGCGAACTGCTTGCTGTCGACGTTCGACTTGAGCCGGTTCAGCGCCGCCACGGCGTCCGGGTTGCCCGCGGCGAACCCGATGCGCCAGCCGGTCATGTTGAACGTCTTCGATAGTGAGTGCATCTCGATCGAGACGTCCTTCGCGCCCGGCGTCTGCAGTATGGACGGCGCGCGGTAGCCGTCGAAACCGACCTCCGCGTACGCGCAGTCCTGGCAGAGCAGCAGGTCGTACTGCTTCGCGAAGGCGACCGCCTCGGCGAAGAACTCGGGCGTGGCGACCGCGCCGGTCGGGTTGTGCGGGTAGTTGAGGAAAAGAATCTTCGCTTTGCGTGCGATGTCGGTCGGGATCGCCGTCAGGTCGGGAAGCCAGCGGTTCTCCGCCGTCAGCGGCATGGAGTAGGGGGTGCCGCCCGCGAGCAGGGTGTTGACCTTCGGGACCGTGTAGGACGGGTCCTGAACGAGCGTGTAGTCCCCCGGATCGACGAACGCCCAGCAGAGGTGCGCCAGACCCTCCTTGGAGCCGATGAGCAGCATCATCTCCGTTTTCGGGTCGAGGGTGACGCCGAAGCGACGTTCGAACCACTGTGCCGCGGCCGTCAGGAACTCCGGGTCGCCCGCGTTGCTCTCGTCGTAGCGGTGGGTCTCCGGGTCCTGCGCGCGCTCGTAGAGTTTGTCGATGATCGGGGCGGGGGTGGGCTGGTCGGGGTCGCCGATGCCTAGGTCGATCAGGTCGCGGCCTTCGGAGAGCGCCTGCGCCTTGAGACGGGCGATCTCGCCGAAGAGATAGGGGGGGATGAGGTCAAGCCTCTTTGCACGCTGCACGTTAACTTTACTCCTGCGGTTAAAAGGTCAGGCGACGAAACTCTCGTCACCGGTGTAGGCCCGGACGGTTTGGCCGGGCGTGAGACGGACGATGAACACGGGGAATGTCTCCCTGCTGTAAGTACTCAAAGCGAGATGGTGCCGGTAAATACTTCGACGGCGGGGCCAGTCATGTAGACGTGGTCGTCGTCCGACCAGTCGATCTGGAGGTCGCCGCCCAGGAGGTGGACGAGTACGCGACGCCCGGTGCGGCCGTTCAGGTGTGCGGCGACAACGGACGCGCACGCGCCCGTGCCGCAGGCGAGGGTGCGGCCCGCGCCGCGCTCGAAGGTGAGGACCTTTATCTCGCTCGGTGAAACGACCTCGACCTCGTGGACATTGGTGCGGCGGGGGAACAGGGGGTGCTTCTCGAGGGCCGGGCCGAGCCGGTCGATGCTCTCCTCGGTGGCGGTCGGCACGAAGTAAACGGCGTGCGGGTTGCCCATCGAGACGGCGGTGAGCGCTACCGACTCGCCGTCCACGTCCACCGGTTGGGAAATCGCTCGGCCCGCGTCGCCGGTCATGGGTATGTCCGCGCGCTCAAGGCCGGGCTTTCCCATGTCGACCGTGGCGTGGGTCACCTTGCCATCGCGTACCGTCAGTTCGAGGACCTTGTCGCCGCCGGGGGTCTCCACCGTGATGCTGGTCCTGGTCGTATGGCCGTGGTCGTAGACGTACTTCCCGAAGCAGCGGATGCCGTTGCCGCACATCTCCGCCTCGGAGCCGTCCGGGTTGAACATCCGCATCAGGAAGTCGCAGCGCTCGGACGGCAGGACGCAGATGACGATGTCCGCGCCGACGCCGAACTTCCGGTCGCACAGGAACACGGAGCGCCGCTGCAGCTCCTCCGGAGACGGAGCGCCTTCGACAAGGCAATCGGCAACGACGAAGTCGTTGCCGATGCCCTGCATCTTCACAAACGGAAGCGTCAACATGGGAATCCCTACTCCGCGGTCTCCGCCGGGGTCTCCTCGGAAGCCGGTTCGCTCGCGGGCGCGGCAGCGGCGGTTGCCCCGGACGCCTGCTGCTGCTGCTGAGCATCGCGCAGGTGAACCGGTCGCATCGGCACGATACTGGTCACCGCGCTCTTGTAGACGAGCTGCGTGGGACGCCCCGGGGATTCGAGGAGAATCGTAAAAGTGTCGAAGCCGCGGACGTGGCCGCGCAGCTGAACGCTGTTGATCAGGTAGATCGTTACCGCGATGTTCTCCTTGCGAACCTGGTTCAGAAACGTGTCCTGAAGGTTCACCTGACTCTTGTTCATTCGGGTACCCTCTCTGTGTTATCGGGTCGGCCGTGTGGTGCGATCTGTTGTGCCAGTTCTACCACTTTTTCCGCGGCCGCCTCTGTGTTTACCGCATGCCCCATCTCGATCCAGAGGACCCGGGAGTCGCCCTGGAACCAGATCAGTTGGCGCCGGGCGTACCGGCGCGTATCCCGCTTCAGCTCGGCGAGGACCACCTCCAGCGGCTCACCGTCCAGCAGGTGCCGCGTGAGGTGACGGTATCCCAGGCTCTGCAAACTCTTTAGCGAACGCGCGAAGCCGCTGTCCAGCAGTCCGCGCACCTCGTCGAGCAGACCCGCCGCCATCATGTCGTCCACGCGCTTCTCGATGCGCGCGTAGAGTCGTTCCCGCTCCATCCGCAGACCGACCTGACAGGTGTTCGGGCGGGGTACGCCGTGCACCCCTTCGGGGGTGTGAAACGACGACATCGGCCGCCCCGTGACCTCGAACACCTCCAGCGCGCGGATGACCCGCTTCGCGTCGCCGGGGAGTATCTTCGCGGCGGCGGCCCGATCAACCTCCGTCAGACGGGCGTGGAGCGCGGGCGCGCCTTCCCGGGCGACGACGTCCCGCAGGCGCGCGCGAATCGCCTCCTGCGGCGGCACGTTCGGCACCGTGAGCGTCGCCGTCACCGCACGGACGTACAGCCCCGTGCCTCCGACGACGACCGGCACTCTTCCGCGCGCCCGAATGTCCTCGATCGCGGCGTCCGCGAGGCGCTCGAAGTCCGCGAGCGTAAAGTCCTCGTCCGGCTCCGCGACGTCGATCAGGTGGAACGGGATCCGCGCCCGCTCGGAACTGTCCGGCTTCGCCGCTCCTATGTCAAGCCCGCGGTAGACGGCGACCGCGTCCGCGCTGACGATCTCGCCCCCCAGGCGCTCCGCGACCGCGATCCCTACCGCCGTCTTTCCCACCGCCGTCGGGCCGACGATCGCGATCAGCGGCGGCTCTCCCGGTGCGCCTGCCTGCTGCATGGTTCGCGATTATAGCACGGGGGCGGGAACGGTGCCAAGCGCGTTCGCGCCGCGCGGCAGGTGGAACAGTCGGCGGGGGGCCGGGGCTCCCGCCGGGATCAGCGTCTGGTCGCGGCGCGGGCCGATGCTCACCATGGCCGCCGGGACGCCCGCGAGCTTTTCGACGTGCCGCACGTAGCTGCGCGCGTTCTCGGGAAGGTCCTCGAAGCGGACGGCGTTGCTCAGTCCCTCCTCCGACCAGCCCGGCAGTTCGTCGAAGACCGGTTCGCACCCGTCGAGCAGCGAAACATCCCCGACAGGGAAGTCGCGGATCAGCTTGCCGTCGCGCACGTACCCCACGCAGATCTGGACGGTGTCGAAACCGGCGAGGACGTCGAGGTGGCCGACGCAGATCCCCGTCAGGCCGTTGACGCGCGCGGAGTAGCGCAGGACCACCGCGTCCAGCCAGCCGCAGCGGCGGGGGCGGCCCGTCGTGGTGCCGTACTCGTGCCCGCGCTCGCGGATGCGCTCCCCGCGCTCGTCGAGCAGTTCGGTCGGGAAGGTGCCCGCGCCGACGCGGGTAGTGTACGCCTTCACGACGCCGATCACCTGACCGATGGCGGTCGGCGGGATTCCGGTGCCGATCGTCGCGCCGCCCGCGACCGGGTGGGAGGAGGTGACGTAGGGGTAGGTGCCGCCGTCGAGGTCCAGCATGGTCGCCTGCGCGCCCTCGAAGACGATGCGCTTGCCCGCGTCCCACGCGTCCGCCGCGAGAGTCTGCGTGTCGGCGATAAGCGGACGAAGGCGCTCGGCGAGGGGCGCGAGCTCTTCGACGAGCGCGTCCTCCGTGACCGGGTCGGCTCCGAACACCTTGGTCAGGACCGCGTTCTTCGTCGGCAGGATCGTGCGCAGACGGCCGCGCAGGTGCGCCAGGTCGAGCAGGTCGCCCGCGCGGATGCCGACGCGGGCGGCCTTGTCCACGTAGCAGGGGCCGACGCCGCGTCCGGTGGTCCCGATCGCCTGCGCGCCCTTGGCCTTCTCCTCGAGGACGTCCAGCGTCTTGTGGTAGGGAAGTATCAGGTGGGCGTTTCGCGAGAGGCGCAGGTTCGAGACCGGGATGCCGCGCTCCTCCAGCTCCGTCACCTCGCGGACCAGGACGACCGGGTCGATAGCCATGCCGTCGCCCAGGATGCAGGTGGCGCGCGGGTTAAGGATGCCCGAGGGGATCAGGTGGAACTTGTACGTCTGGCCGCCGACGATGACTGTGTGTCCCGCGTTAGGGCCGCCGCCGTACCGGATGACCACGTCCGCGTCCTGGCCGATCAAGTCCACGAACTTGCCCTTGGCCTCGTCGCCCCAGTGGGTGCCGACCACCACGACCGCGCCCGTCGCCCGACCCGCTCCCGCCGCCGACTCTGCGCTGCTCATGCTGCTGCGCTTCCCCTTAACGATTAGACAAAAAGAAAAGGATAGCGGGCGGGCCATGGGAGGACCCTTCGGCTATCCCGAGAAGGTAATTCGAATGAACGCTCAGATTGTAACGCGCCGACAATCGGGTGTCAAGCCTCGCGCCCGCGGCCGTCCGAACGGCGCTTGACAGCGAAGGTGCGTCATGATATAAATTGCCCGGGTCCCGAGGGGGACGTCCTTCCCGGATGGTGCAGCGGCAGCACGTCAGGTTCTGGCCCTGAAAACCGAGGTTCGAATCCTTGTCCGGGAGCTTCTCGAAAGCGGGCCGTTCGCACAACGCGAACGGCCTTTTCGCATTTTCGGGTAGACGGTTGGAGGAGGACTGCCGACATGCTGGCTATCAAGTGCGACGCGCCGGGCAAGGTTAAGCTGGGCAAGGTCCCGACGAAGGAGAACGGCGGCCTGAAGGAGGAGCAGGCGGCGGCGAGACTTGCCGAACTGAAGCAGGAACTGGCCGACCTGCAGGAGCTGATGTACGCGGCGGGGAAGAACGCGCTGCTCGTCGTGGTGCAGGGGCGTGACACCGCGGGCAAGGACGGCACCATCAAGAGTGTCGCCGACGCGATGAACCCGGTCGGGGTGCGCGTCGCCTCGTTCAAGGTGCCGACCGCGGCGGAGCTCGCGCACGACTTCCTCTGGCGCGTCCACCGCGAGACCCCGGAGATCGGGCAGGTGGTATTCTTCAACCGCTCGCACTACGAGGACGTGCTCGTGGTGCGCGTCAAGGAACTCGCGCCGAAGTCCTTGTGGAAGAAGCGCTACGCCCACATCAACGACTTCGAAGACCTTCTCGCGGACCACGGAGTCATCGTGGTCAAGTTCTACCTCCACATCAGCAAGGAGGAGCAGGCGAAACGTCTCGTGGCGCGCGAGAAGGAGCCCAAGAAGTCCTGGAAGCTGAACGCGGGCGACTGGAAAGAGCGCGAGTTCTGGGAGGAGTATACGGCGGCCTACGACGACGTTCTCGAAAAGTGCTCGACGCCGCACGCCCCCTGGTTCATCGTCCCGGCGGACAGCAAGTGGTATCGCAACCTTGCCGTCGCCGAGGCGCTCGCGCAGACTTTGCGCCCGTACCGCGGCGCCTGGGAAGAGGCGCTGGCGCAGACGGGTAAAGTGCGCCGCGCGGAGCTGGACCTGCTCCGCGCGGAGGGCAAGATCGGCTGAGCGGCGCGCCTCTTCTCAGCCTATCGCCTGTTCCACCACGGCCTTCAACTTCTCCAGCCCGGTCCGGGCCACCTGCAGCGGGTCCTGCCGGTAGTACTCGGCGTTGAACAGTTCGAGCGAGAGGACTCCGCTAAAGCCGATGTCCCGCAGGGCGTGCAGGATGGGGACGAGCGGGGCGACGCCGTCTCCCGGGAAGACCCGGTCGTCGTCCGCGATCCGGGCGGGCAGGATCGCCGGGTAGTCGTTGACGTGGAACACCTGGATGGCGTCCGCCGCGAGCAGGCGCAGGCCGCCGTGGGACGAGCCCCCCTTGTACAGATGATAGACGTCGCCGAGGATGCAGGCGTCCGGGTGCGCGGCCTCGACGGCGACCAGAGCGGCCTCGCACAGGCGGCTCAGGTTCCGGCTGAAGCCCCAGAACTCCAGTTGCGGGACGACGCCGGTCTCATCCCCGACCTCCAGCAGCGCGCGGTAGCGCTCGCCGGCGGCAAGCAGGTCCAGCGCTGGAGCGTCCTCCTTCTGCACGCCGAACGGCGGCGCGGCGATGCGCTTGCCCCCGATGCGCGCGACCAGTCCCATCGCGCGCCGCGCGTCCAGCAAGCCCTGGGCGCGCCGCGCCTCGTCGTCCGCCACCCACTCGAAAAATCCGATCGCCGACTCCACGGTCAGGCCGAGGTCGCGGATGTGGGTCGCCAGGTCCCGCAGGTCGCCGCCCTCGTCCACGTAGCGCTCGATCTCGTCCACCCACGGCTCGATTGCCTCGTACCCCGCGCCCGCCGCGACGTCCACCAGTTCCTGAAGCGGGAGCTTGTGCCCGCGCAGGGTGCTGGTGTTCAGGCAGTAGCGGAACGGCTCCCGCGAGCCGGGTTCCAGGAGGTCGGGGAGCGGCATCAGCATCTCGTCCATGGATGCGGTGACGACTTCCAATTCCTCGCGGACGACGACGGCGGTTTCCGAGGGGGCGCGTCTGATGGCGCGGCGGGGGGAGAGGGGCATTCCGTTCCTTTCGGTGTACCTGCTGTTCAAGGCCGCTTCCGCGCGGAAGCGGCGGCGGTGGCGCGGGCGGACCCCAGAGATTTCTGCCGCCGCTGCCACTCGAAGATGGACGGCACGCGCGGGCGCTCCGACGATCCCTGCGCGGCGACCGTGTTTCCGCGGTCCATCGCGAGCGACGCGGCACCGCTCGCCAACCGGCCGTTGCCTCCGAAGATGCGGTTACCCGTGGCCTCGATGCCGACGCAGTCGGCCGTCGCAAGCAGAAGCGCGGGCCGGGTCGGGTCGGCGAGCACGAAGACGTTGTCGCGCACGACGTGGTCGAAACTCGCCGTCTTGACCTGTAGGCCCGGCCCGGAAGCGACGGTGAACCGGTTGTAGGCGACGATCCACCCTTCGTTCATGCCGCCGAGCCACAGCCCGGCCTTGTCCGAAGAGACGTCGCAGTTGTAGACAACGTTCCTGGGGCCGTTCGGGCCGTGGGCTTCGTCCTCCGGCGGTGATGCCCAGAGGCCGAAACCGTAGCCTCCGTTCTGCTTTCCGTTGCGCGAGACGATGGTGCAGTCCTCGAAGAGGTTCTCGTTGGTCCAGCCGGAGTGCCACTGCCCGTCGCTGTTGACGAAGGTCGAGCGCCGAATGACGTTGCCGCTGGCCGCCCACTGAACGCAGGGCGCGTGGCGCAGGTCCCGGGTCTGCACCCGGTCCATGAGGCAGTCGGAGGCATACTCCCAGCCCGCGTAGGCCGTCCCGCCGCCGCCCTTGTACCAGGCGTCGTTCAGGGCGCTGTCGCGGATCTCGCACCACTTCGCGTTCACGAAGTAGAGCGGGAAGCGCCCGGCCTTCTCCACGGCGACGCCGCGCGCCCAGCACTCCCAGGCGTCGGAGAAGACGATCCCGCTGGTCCAGATTTCGTTCGTCTGTGCGAGCGTCAGGTCCTCCACGCCGCACCGGCGGATCGGGGAGATTGTGGCGACGGAGGAACCGTCCGC
>DATLHN010000067.1:0-3291 GCA_035539875.1 Armatimonadaceae bacterium | reverse complement strand
CCGCTCTGCCGGGCGGTGCGCATCGCCTACCCTCCCCGCCGCCTTCAGCTTCTCGCCTTCAAGGCGGAGCAGCGGCTGGAGGTGTGGGGGGCGGACGCGAAGGGGAAGTTCCGGTTTCTGAAGGGGTATGACGTGCTGGCGGCGAGCGGCGGCCCCGGCGTCAAGCGGCGCGAGGGTGACTTTCAAGTACCCGAGGGCTTCTACCGGCTGACGACGCTGAACCCGAACAGCCGCTTTCACCTCTCGATACGGGTGGACTACCCGAACCGCGAGGATGTCACCAACGCCGCAGTTCCGCGCGGGCAGATGGGCGGCGATATCTACATACACGGCGGCGCGAAGTCGATCGGGTGCCTCGCGCTCGGCGACCCGGCGATCGAGGAGCTGTTCTGCCTCGTCGCGCGGTCGGACCCGGACCAGCGCCGCGTGCTTATCGCGCCGGTGGACCTGCGCGACAAAAGCGTGCCGCCCGCCGACGCCCCCTGGGTGCGGGACCTCTACGGGCGGCTCGCCGCCGAACTGGCGGCGTACAAACGCCGTTAGACGCCGACGGTCTCGCGGGTGCGTTTCTTCCCGCTCTCGTGGACGCCCTCGCCGATCTCCTCGATGAACTTCCGGTTGAAGGCCGGGATATCCTCCGGCTTGCGGCTGGTGACCAGACCGTTGTCCGTCACTACCTCCTCGTCGCGCCACTCGCCGCCCGCGTTCCGGAGGTCGGTCTGGAGTGACGGATATGACGTGAGCGCGCGGCCTTCGACCACCCCCGCCTCGATCAGTATCCACGGGGCGTGGCAGATGGCGGCGATCGGCTTGCCCGCGTCCTTGAACGCGCTGACGAAGCGCACCGCGTTCTCGTCCATGCGCAGCTTGTCCGAGTTCATTACCCCGCCGGGCAGCAGCAGCGCGTCGTAGTCGTCCGGGCGCGCCGCCTCGATCGGAAAGTCCACCGGGATTTCGTCGCCCCAATGGTCGTGGTCCCACCCGCGGACACGCGACGCGCCGATAGGTGAGATGAGGTGCGTCACGAGGCCCGCTTCCTCCAGCGCCTTGCGCGGCTCCGTCAGTTCGACCTGTTCGAATCCATCGGTCACCAGGATGGCGACCTGTTTGCCCTTGATATCCATGTTAGTGCCTCCACGGGCGCTCCATCGGCGCGCCCTGCCTGGCTTTACCCGTTAACCACCCGGCGGACACCTTCCGGACAGGGGACGAACGAACCGCCGCCGTCGCGGGCGGCGCGACGGCGGCGGCGGCTTTTATGGACTGTGGAGCGTCCGTTATTTGATCGGGAGGACCAGTACGGGGACCCCTACGCGTCGTATCACCCGCTCGGTGACGCTGCCTATGTAGTGGACGTCGCCCTTCTGCATGCCCATGCCGCGGCTGCCCATGGCGATCACGTCGTACCCCCCGGTCTCGGCCTCGGATGCGATGGCCGCCGAGACCGGATCCCCCTCGATGACGCGCGTGTCGTGCTTAATGCCGTACTCATCGAAGACGGCGGACGTCTTGTCCAGGGCCCGCTGCGCCGCCTGGCGCATGTTCGCATTCTGCCGGGTGACGATGTCCGCGTCCAGGTCAGTCTCCTCGGGCTTGATCGGCGCGATGGCCAGAATCAGCGTGACGTCCACGGAATCCTTCGCCGGCGCGACCAGCGCGGCGACCGCTTCCGCGGCGCGCAGCGAGGCCGGCGAGCCGTCGGTCGGGACGAGAACCTTCTTAAACATGCAATCCTCCTGAGAAATAACTCAGTGCTATCGTATCAGAGCCGCCTGTCACTCCGGGCGGAAAAATCCGTCAGTGCGTCATTGTGGCGGCGAGGTCGAGAAGCTCCTGCGGGAGCGGCTTCGTCCTTCCGACGACCTCTTCGAGCGGCGTCGGCCCGACAACACCCCGGTTCAGCCCGATCAAGTTTCCCGAAACCCCGGAGATCAGTAACTCCACGGCGCGTGCGCCGAATCGCGTCGCCAGGAGCCGGTCGAACGCGGTCGGGTTGCCTCCGCGCTGGACGTGCCCGAGTATTGTCAGCCGCGGGTCGAACGGGCAGACGTCCCCACGGAGGTATTCATACAGCGCGGAGGCGGAGTTCTTCGCCCCCTCGGCGACCACCACGGTTATGAAGTGTTTGCCGCGCCGGTGCATCTCGTTGACCCGCTCCAGCACCTCCGGCGGCGTCAGGTCCATCTCGGGCGTCACGATCACCTCGGCACCGCCCGCCATTCCGGCGCACAGCGCGAGATATCCGCAGTCACGCCCCATCAGTTCGACTACGGAAAGGCGCTGGTGAGACGACGCCGTGGTGCGCAGGCGGTCGATCGATTCCAGGGCGATGTTCAGCGCGGTGTCCACGCCGATCGTTATCTCCGTGCCGCACAGGTCGTTGTCGATCGTAGACGCCACGCCGTTCACGGGGAATCCGAGCCGGTGGAACGCGTAGGAGCCCGCCTGCGACCCGTTACCCCCTATCACGACAAGCCCGTCTATGTTCGCCTCGGCAAGCGCCGCAAGCGCCCGCGTCTGGCCCTCGACCGTCTTGAACTCCACGCACCGGGCGCTTTCCAGGAAGGTCCCGCCCCGGTCCACGATTCCGCCTACCGCGCGCGCCGAGAGGGGGATGAAATCGCCCTCGATCAGCCCGCCGAACCCGCGCCGTACCCCGAAAACATCCACGCCGCGCTCTATACCCGCTCGCGTTACCGCCCGGATCGCGGCGTTCATTCCCGGAGCGTCTCCGCCACTCGTCAGTACTGCAATTCGCCTCACGCGTTCTACTCCCTGCTCGCGTACGCCGATCGTACTCGGGACAGTTTTCCTGTCCCGCCGCCGCGAAACCTCCTTCGCCCGACTGCCGCCGTCACAATCGGCGATTCCGAGGATTCGAAACGGCGGCCCGCCGTATACAATGTAGGTGAAGACGCGCGACCAGGACGAGGAGGATAACCCCGTGTTCACTCACATTTTGACCGCGACGGACGGCTCGGAAGGCGCGAAGCACGCCGTGTCCGCCGCCGCCGAGTTGGCCCGGCGCTACGGCGCGAAGCTGACGGTGCTCAACGTCTTCGAGCCCCCGGTACCGCCGATGCCACCGGTGGGCGCGGCAATACCTATGGGACTCGACGCAGCCTCCTTCGGGGCGTGGAATGACGCCGCTCGCGAGTGGGCGGCGGCGATGAAAGAGAGTGTGGAGGCAAACGTCCGCGATGCCGTCGGACCGGAGCCGCTGGATTACGTCTTCCGCCAGGAGACCGGCCACCCCGCCGACACTATACTTCGCGCGGCGGAATCCGGGAA
>DATLHN010000066.1:0-4308 GCA_035539875.1 Armatimonadaceae bacterium | reverse complement strand
CCGCGAATCGACCGCGCGATGGAAGCCGACTTCCGGCTGCGCGGCGCGGACGGCAGCGAAGGGACTGCGTCGATGCGCTGCTCGCTGCGCTCCCGGACGCTGCTGAGCCTCGGCGCGACGGTGGTCGGCGACGCGGGCGCGTTGCGCCTCGTTAACCCGTTCCTGCCGCACTTCTACGCCCGGTGCGAGGTCCGCGCCGCGGACGGCCGCCTGCGGCGCTTCGAACCGGTCCCGCGCGAGGCGACCTACGACTTCCACCTGCGCGCGTTCGCCCGCGCGGCGCGCGGCGATGGCCCGGTCGTCACCGACGCCGCGCTCGCCGCCGCGAACCTGCGCGTCATCGACGCCGTGTACGAGAAGGCGGGCCTGCCGAGGCGCGGGATGTGAGCCCGGGGACATCGGCGTGAACCGCTTCCGACAGAAACGTTCGGAGCGGGTTGTGTGCCGTCGGTTGAAACCGCGCGGTCTGGGATGCCGCTATGCGGCCGGATGGTTCACGATTTGCCAGGTCTGTTCCGTCCGCATTCGATACTGTACGGGGACGGCGCCCTTTGGCCCGGGCACGGCGCGAACGTCGAACCACCCGGTTGCCTGCAGGAGGCCCTTGAGCGTCTTCTGGCGGTACCTGGCTTTCAAGGCCGTAAGGTCTTCGGAGGCTTGCTGCCGGATCGCCTGGCCCGCTGCGCCCAGATCGGTCCAACCCTCCGGGTCGGCCTTTTCCCGGGCGACCTCCTGCAGCAGTCCCGTGATGCGCCGACCGTGACCGAACCACAGATCGAGATACCGGATTCCGGCGTCGGATTCGAGGAAGTCGATGATTTGCCGGACCATCCCCGACCGCTGCTCGTTCAGGGCTTTCAGTTCGTTGAGAACCTGCTGTGCTCGTTCGTACTGGCGGTCCAGAGAGTCCACGGCGGCGGCGGTCCCGTCCGGAGTGGTCAAATCGTGCCGCGCCAGAAAGTGGTGTACGAGGTCGTTGCGTTCGGCGACGAGGGCGGAAAGCG
Source organism: Armatimonadaceae bacterium (assembly GCA_035539875.1). Lineage (GTDB taxonomy): Bacteria > Armatimonadota > Armatimonadia > Armatimonadales > Armatimonadaceae > CALEKU01. The sequence continues at coordinate 3,304 of DATLHN010000066.1, read as the reverse complement.
ACGCCCGCAGTTCCGGGTAATCCGCGGAAAAGCCGATCGTAACGAAGGTATTCGTCAACGCATCCGGCACACTTTGCTCAACCGGACCCGACAGGACATCGCCGTTCAACTGCCCGACCAGATGTCCCATCGTCCGCGTTTCGACTGCTTCGCATTTCTCCCGACGGAATCGCGCCAGGTCGTGGGCGTAACTGTCGATGCGGCTGAAAACCGCCAGTTGTTTCAGCCACCCTTCGATGCGCTGAAACGTGAGTAGGTTTCTCCCGATTCTCTGCTCTATCTCTTCCTGCAATAGTCGGCACCTGCGGGCGGGAATGAGCCGGGTCAGCCGACCAGGCTTGGTCCCACTGTAATCCGGGCCTGTCGAGTCTCACGCCCACTCGGGGCGGGGGGGAGCGCCGCGGCGGACGACGACGCCCGCGAGCTTTCCCGTCTCCCAGCGCGGGCGCGATTCGGGTAGGTAGGGGGCGTGGAACACGGGCATCGGCTCCTCGCGGCGGTACGAGCCGTCGGCGAGGCGGCGGACGCCGACCGGGCGGAACGTGAGGGCGTCGGGCGTCACCGACACGCGCAGGTAGTGGTAGAGAAGGCCGACCTCGCCATCGTCGCCGAACGGGCCGTGGCCCGCCATGACGCACTCCTGCGCGCCCGCGCGCCGCAGCGAGTCGTAGTACCCGCGCATGCGCCCGAAGCGGCGCGGCTCGAACATCGACGGGCGCAGCGATATCTGCCCGCCGCCGCCGGTGACGAACAGGCCGGTGTTCGGAAGCTCGGACGAGCGGACCCACTCGAAGGCGTGCGCGTGACCGGCGAGCACGACGTGGACGTCGTGCCGCTTGAGGATCGGCAGCAGCAGGGCGCGGACCCCCTGGACATCTGGCCTCTCGCACCGGTTGCTGACCGTGGTGTAGAGCGGGTGGTGCAGGTAGACGATCCGCCAGGCGTCCGGCCGGTCGCGCTCGGACGCCGTCAGGGCCGCGTCCAGCCACGCGAGCTGCGCGCGGTCGTGGTCCTCGGGCCGGTAGCGCTGGCGGCGCTTCGCCAGCGCCAGGTCCCGCTGGACGTCCAGCGCCTCCTCGCTCAGGGCGTGGATGCGCTCGTCGAGGTTGGTGTTCAGGCCGGTCGCCTTCGCCCACTCGGTCTGAAGTCGGTCCACCGAGTCGGTCCGGGACAGAAGCTCCTCGCGCAGCGGGTCGCCCTTCTCCAGGTCGACCAGGAGGAACTCCACCGCGCCGAGCGCGGCGCACACCTCGTCGCTGGCGTCGTCCAGCTCCTTGAGCGCCGTCTCGGCGTCCTCGGTGCGCGGCGCGGCGCGCAGGTCCGCCGCGCCCTCCGCCCAGCGCCGCTCCGCCACCTGCACGATCCCGGCGAGGCGGCGCGAGCCGTTGCGGGCGTGCGCCGCGGCGACGCTTTCCAGCGTCGCGCGAAGCTCTGCGAGCCGCGCCGCCAGCCCTTCGGACTGCGCGCCGAGCACGTCGCGGCGGGCCGGGTCCATCCCGATCTGGCGGCGCAGGGCGGCCTGCTGCTCGTCGCGCTCGCGCTGCGCGCGGCGCAGGGCGGCGTCCACCGCCTCGGCCCGCTTCTCCAGCGCGGCCACCCGGTCCGCGGCGTCCTTGCGCACCTGCGCCTCGTCCACGTCCTCCGGCGCGGGGGCGTCGAGCGTGTTCGAGTCGAGCGCGAAGAAGTCCACGCCGCCCGCCCGGAACTGGTAGTAGCGGTTCGGGACGCGGGTCCGCTCGCCCGGCGCGTAGGGGAGGGGCGTCGCGGCGGCGCTGCCGTCCGCCGCCCCCTTCGGCGCGACGAACGCTTCCATGTAGGCGCGGCCCATGTCGGAGCCGCCTTCGGGGATGCCGAAGGCGAAAAGCTCGTGCGCGAGGGCGCGCAGACCGCGGCCGAGGATCGGGATGCGGGTGAGCCACGCCGCCCAGGAGCCGAGGTCGTAGTAGTCGTGGTTGCCCGGGACCGGCAGGAACGGCAGGCGGAAGATCAGGTCGTCCACCGTGCTCTTCTCGGTCAGGAACGGCGCGTAGGGCCGCCGGAAGTTGCGGTCGTAGAGCCGCCGCTCGCCGGTCATGTAGATGACGTCGCCGGTGTGCAGCAGCAGCCGCCCCGCGCCGGGACCGACCGGCGCGGCGGCGTCGCGGGCCATCTCGCGGCCCACGGCGTCCTGGGGCGCGTCCTCCGGCCCGGACGCCTCGGCGTCGCCGGTTTCGCCGTCCTCCAGGAACTACCACTCCGCCCAGGGCGTCGGCAGCGTCGGCGGGGCCAGTTCGAGCACGTGCGCCCCCTCCGGCGGGGCGTCCGCGTCGGTAGGCACGGTCCAGCGGGCGATGATGTCGCGGTCGTTGGGCGTTTTCAGCCAGTTGGAGACGGAGAATAAGCGCATGGTCGCTCCACGGGATGTAAGCGGGCTGGCATCTTCTTACCCGCCGACGCCGTTATCGGAACCCGGAGAGGCGCGCTCAGCGCGGCAGGAGGAACAGGCGGGCCTCGCCGTCGGCTAGCGAGACTTGCAGGCCGGGTAGGTCGGGACTTTCGTCGCGCACCCGCACTTCGCGGCCGGTCTCCGGGTCCACCTCGCGCACGGCGTCCGCCGAGGGCGCGTCGAACACCACCGTCGGCCACGCGGAATAAGCGAAGCGGTAGTTCTGGAGCAGCACCGCGCGCCGTCCGTCCTCGTGGCGGAACGCGCCGACGAGGTAGTCGCCGGGCGGGTCGCCCGCCTCGCCGCGCTTCAGGGCGAGCAGCCCCGATCCCTTCAGGACCCGGGCCGGGTCGTCGGCGGGGCGTACCCGGTGTACGCCCGTGCTGGTCAGGCGCATCAGGGTCGGGCCGTAGCTTTTGAGCACGCGGTTCAGTCGCTGCGCGTGCGCGTAGTGCCGGGTCTTCGTGCCGTCCACGGCGACGATCGCGCCGCCCTTGGGGAACTCGCCGCCGCGCGGCGTGAAGTAGCAGAAGTAGAGGACGCCCTTCGCGCCGTAGCAGAGCGACGCGAAGACCTGCCAGCGGAGCTGCCCCTCGGTCGGGTCGGTGTGCGGGCCGTAGGGCATCGTGTTGAAGAAGTTCCAGAAGGGGACGCGGGCGCGCAGGCTGTGCTCGCGGAAGGTCGCGAGGTTGGCGCAGTAGGCGTCGCGCCCGTCGGCGTCGCGGTCGGGCCGGAAGATGGGGTAGTGGTCCATCGAGAGGACGTCGGGGTCCACCTCGCGCATGAACCGGGCGACGTGCTCCTCGTAGGTGGGCGTCCCGAGCGCGCCGGGAGGGGCGTAGTTGGGAAACAGGTTGATGTAGGCCAGTTTACCGGGCC
>DATLHN010000065.1:0-1605 GCA_035539875.1 Armatimonadaceae bacterium | reverse complement strand
GGCGTACTCCGAGGCGGGCAGGTCGTCCCCGACGACGCCGACGGTCCGGCCGCGGAACTCGCCGGGCCGGTCGAAGATCGGCGCGACCACGCCCCCGAGGTCCTCCACCGCGAACGCGGCCAGCGGCGTGTCGCCCTGGGGGAAGCCGAAGACGAAGGTCCCGTCTTCCTGCCGGCGCGGCGGGAAGAAGCTCAGGAAGTTCTCGTAGTAGAAGGCCACGTGGACGAACGTCGCGCCGGGCACGCGCTCCCGCGCGTACTGCTCCAGCTCCGCCTTTATGTCGAAGTGCGGGACTTCCAACTCCCCGTCGCTGATCGCCTTCGCGTGCGGCAGGGTGCTGTAGACGAACTGCTCCGCGCCCGACGCCGCCACGGCGTCGATGAGGTTCCTTCCGTGCTCCCGCTCGCGGCCGAAGTGCTCCCAGAAGTTCGTCACGCCGAAGACGCCGTCCGCGCCTTCGAGCGCGGCGCGCAGACTCGCCGGGTCGGACAGGTCGCCCCGCACCAGTTCCGCCCCGGCGTCGCGCAGTGCCCGCGCCCGGTCGGAGTCCGGGTCGCGCGTCAGCGCCCGCACGGCGTAACCGCCCCTTGCCAGCAGGTGCCGGGCGACGCTGCCGCCCTGCGCGCCCGTCGCGCCCGTCACCAGAATCGTCCTCGTGTCCATGTCCCTCTCCCTTCGTCGCCTTGCTACGGCTGCGGCCCGCGCTCGATGGTGAGCGACAGCCGTTCCATGTTCCCGCCCGGGACGCGCAGAATCCCGGGGTCGCCGCTCTCCGAGCGGAAGAGGACGGTCGCCTCGCCGACCGCCTCCTTCGGCTCCAGGCCGCCCTTGCCGGGACGTCCGCTGTTGTCCTTGAGGCGCAGCGGCCCGCCGCGGCCCTCGCCGTCGTCGATCAGGCGCGCCTCGACCCGGTACCGTCCGACGGGGACGTTGTTCACCTGGAAGTAGCTCCACTCGGTCAGCTTCTTGCGCAGGACGAGGGTCTGGCCGCGGGTCCCGTCCGCAAGCGGTCCTTCCGGCGTCAGCTTTAGCTCGATCTCCCCGTCCTTCACCAGGTCGTCCGGGCGTGCGGTGTCGCCCTTCTCGCGCAGGAAGTACCCGATCGTGAAGGACGCCCCGTAGTAGTTACCGGAGTAGACGGGGTTCTCGCTGACCCCGGACTCGCTGGCGACGCCGTAGGTCCAGAGGACGAAATTCTCGACGTGGCCCTTCTTCGTGGAGAAGTCGTCGATCTCCCCGTCCGCCGCGTGCAGCGGCAGGGCGAGCCGCGCCCCGTGGTAGTTCACGGCGTGTCCGGCGCACCAGACGCGCGCGACGCCCCAGGGGACCGGCACTTCGTAGTAGCCGTTCGCGTCGGTCTTGCCCGTGGCGCTGCTGCCGAACCCGCCGAACGCCGACGATCGCGCCATGACCTTCGCCCCGACCACCGGCTTGCCCGCGGGGTCCTTGACGTAGCCCCGGAGGTGACCTGGCTTCGGCGCGAGCTTCGGGAAAGCGGGCAGGCGCGGCGATTTGCCGTTCATGACGTCGTGGATGTTCGTGACCGCGTGGACAGCCGGTGCGGCCACGGCGGCGGGGGCGTCCGCCCAGGAATATCCCGCGCGC
>DATLHN010000064.1:0-4880 GCA_035539875.1 Armatimonadaceae bacterium | reverse complement strand
TCGATCCACTCGGAGGTCCCGGTAGTCCTGGTGGAGATGTGCGTGCTGACCAACCCGCGCGACGAGGCGGCGCTGGCGACCGCCGAGGGCCAGGAGCGGATGGCCCTCGCCCTCGCCGACGCCGTCGAGGCCGCCCTGCGGTCTTAGCGGAAGCGCACTGTGCGCATGGACTCGTCGAAGAGGGCGTCGTACTTCGGGCCGGAGGCGGCGGGGGCGGTGCCGGTGAAGATGATCTTGTTGCCCGACCAGCCGTCGAACAGGTAGAAGACCTGACGCAGGTGCTTGCCGCCCTGCCGGTTTTCGATGGTGAGGCGGTACCCCTTGCGCCCGTGGCGGGTCGTGAAGGGCGCTTCGCCCAGGACTTTCACCTCTTCCAGCATCTTAGGCAGCGACTGCTTGCTCGCCGCGGCGAACTCCCTGAGGGACAGTTTCGACTTCTGGTCCACGACGTTCAGGTTCGGCGCGAAGTCGCCGTCGGGCGGACCCACGACGACCCGATACTTGAGCCCCCCCATCTCCGCGACGCGCCACCCCTTCGGCGGGTAGTAGGAGAAGCGGCCCGCCCTTTCCGTGTGCCGCAGCGTGCTGAGGTCCGCGCGGGCGACAGACAGTACGCCGCCGACGGCGAACAGCGACAGCAGAAACACGGATAGCAGCAGGCGAAACGACCGATTCATCCACGAACCCTTCCGGCGAGCGTACACACATCTGTATCTTCGGAAGATTCGCCCCCGCCTTGTACCGAAGGTTGCCGGGGCGTTCGGGGCGAACGGTATGCTCGTGGCAGAGAACCAGGACAACCGGAGCCGCGAGCAGTGCATCGCCCTGCGCCTTCAGGGCTACAGCCAGAACCGAATCGCGGAGATGCTCGGAGTATCCCAATCGACCGTACGTCACCACACGCGCCACCTCCCTGCGGTCAAAACGCCGCGCGTGACCTGCCGTCGTTCGGTCTCTACCCCGGAGCCTCTACCCCCGTCTTCCGATTTCGCGTATCTGCTGGGCGTGTTCGCCGGGGATGGGAATCTCGCGAAACTACCACGGACGTGTAAACTCGTGGTATCCTGCTCGACCGACTATCCCGATCTGATCGAAGGCTACGCAGACCTGATACAACAGCTGACCGGTCTGACCGTCAAACGGACGCGGAAGCGGGAGAAGGGCCGCGATACCAACTGCATCGACGTGTACGTGTACAGCCAGCATCTGCCCGCCATGCTCGGACTGCCGTGCGGCGCGAAGGTAAGCAGCGGGTTCGCGGTACCGGACTGGATCTGGCACGACGATGCTTATGCGCGCGCCTTCCTGCGCGGCCTGATCGAAACCGACGGTGGCGTGTACCGTACCTCGCACAACGGCGGCACGTTCTGGTACTGCGCGTTCACCGCCAAGGTGCCCGCCGTGGTAGACGCCTTTTCGAAAGCCGTGGTACAATTGGGCTACCCGTTCAAGCAGTACGGACCGGTGTTTCGTCTGTCAAACTCTGACCTGACGCGCCGACTGATCCGGGAACTCGGCATCACGAAGCTAAAGGCGTACGAGTACGGGAAGGGTTCGGCAGACAAAATACGGGGCGTAGCTCAGCTTGGTTAGAGCGCGACGTTTGGGACGTTGAGGTCGCAGGTTCGAATCCTGTCGCCCCGACTCGGCGGGTACGGTACGCGGGAGTAGCTTAATGGTAAAGCCTCTGCCTTCCAAGCAGATGACGAGGGTTCGATTCCCTTCTCCCGCTTTCTGAGGGCGCGGTGCCACTGGCACCGCGCCCTCGTTGTCTTTAACAGTCGCCGTCTGCCCGGTTTTCGCGGTAAAATGGAGCCGTTTGCACGCGCGCTCCCGTAGCTCAGGGGACTAGAGCATCCGCCTTCTAAGCGGAGGGTCGCAGGTTCGAATCCTGCCGGGAGCGCCTTCCCCGCCTCCCCGTTTCCTCACCCTCACTTAGCAATCACCTGTTTGCCGGGGTACAATGTGCGTTAGTGGCAACCACTGCGAACAAACGCACCGGGAAGAGTGAGGGACTCGCGCTGACGCCGGGGCAGCGCGAACTGCTGCTGGACGCGAAGGCGTGGTGGCAGGAGGGGGAGCGCGCCCTGGACTATCTCGCGGAGCGGGCGCGCCAGCAGAGCCTCCTCGCCGAACTGGCCGCGCCGCTGGAGCGCCTTCGCGGCGCGCGCGACCCGGACGCCCGAAAGGTCGCCCCGCTCCTGCGCCTCACCCGCCTTCTTTCCGCGAACCGTGCCCTCAATCGGACCCTGGAGACGGACGCATTCGCCCGGTCGTTGCGCGTCCTGCTCTATGGGGACGAGCCGCTTCCCGTGCGGCTCTCGACCTTCCTGACCGAGAGCGGCGTCGGAGCGCTCACGGCCTCCCAGATGCTGTGCGCCGCCTACCCGGACCACTACCCCCTGGTAAGCGCGCGGACCCGGGCCGTCCTCGCCCCGTCGCTTCCGCAGCAGACCGAAGCGAGACGCGCCGTCCGCCGGGAGTACGTGATCGGGCCGGAGATATCCCCGGAGGCACTGGCGCTCCTGGGCGACTTCGCACTTTACGAGGAGGCGCGCAAGACGCTCGGCGTCGAGTCCTTCCTGGACGTGAACGCGATCCTCTGGCACGCCCGCGAGATGCCCCCGGGCGGTAGCCGGTCGCGCAAGCAGGCCGTAGCCCCGGGACGGGTGCGCGAGGACAGCCCGCAGTACGCCGCCCCTTCGGCGCGGGAGGCGACGGAGGCGGACCTGCTGGAATACATCGAGGGCTTCATCGCGGCGCAGGGCTTTACCTACCCCGAGCTTGCCGTCCGCGATTACTACATCGCGCTCAAGACGAAGCCATTCGTCATCCTTGCGGGGTTGTCCGGCACGGGGAAGACGCGTCTGACGGAGCTGATCGCGGAGGCGATCACGGGCGACGTCGCCGCGCAGTACCGCATCCTCGCCGTCCGCCCCGACTGGACGGACGCGACGGCGCTCCTCGGCTACTACAACGTCCTGACGGAGACGTACACGTCCACTCCGTTCCTGGACCTGCTGCGCGCGGCGAACCGGCCGGAGAACGCCGGGCGCGCGTATTTCGTTTGCCTGGATGAGATGAATTTGGCGCGGGTCGAGCACTACCTGGCCGACCTGCTCTCCGCCATGGAGACGCGGCAGCGAGCACTGCACCTGCACGGCGCGGAGTCGGTGGTCCTGCCGCCCAACGTCCACCTCACCGGCTCGGTGAACGTGGACGAGGCCACGCACCCGTTCAGCCGCAAGGTCCTGGACCGGGCGAACACCATCGAGTTCAGCCAGGTTCGGCTGTCGCAGCCCGCGGGCGCGCAGGCGCACCACCACCCCGCCTCGCTGCCGGAGATCGCGCCGCGCGAGCGGCAGCGCCTTTTCCTGTCGGCGCGCGCCCGGGACTTCGCGGACGCGGAGGCGCGCCTGCGCACGCTGGGCGCCGACTACCCGGAGCGGTTGCGCGAGGTGCTGTCCGCGCTCAACGAGATGCTGGAGCCGCGCGGGTTCCACACCGGCTACCGCGTGCGCGACGAGGCGTCCGCGTACGTCGCCAACGCTTTCGCGGCGGACGGCACCGGCCTTCTGGTGCCGGAGGACCGCGACGCGAACCTCGCGACCGCGCTGGACTTTCAGATCCTTCAGAAGGTCCTCCCCCGTGTCTCGGGGACGCAGGAGGCCCTCGACGGCCTGCTCGCCCGCCTCGAATCCTGGGCGGGCGAGCGGGGCTACCATCGTACTAGAGCCAAGCTGACACGGATGCGCCGCCGCGCCGCCGAGGACGGCCTCGTCACCTTCTACGAACCGTAAGCGCCTCTACGGCGCGCTGCCCTTCGCCGACTTCGGGGTGGGCATCGCGGCATTCGTCGCCTTGCGCCACGCGTCCAGTTTCGCGCGGAGCGCCTTCGCCCGCTCGGGCTGCGCGGCGGCGAGGTTCTTCTTCTCGCCCGGGTCGTCCTTCAGGTTGTAGAGTTCGAGGCGGCCGTCCTCGTAGAACTCCATCAGCTTCCAGTCGCCCGCCCGGATCGCTCCCACCGGCACGGTGCGCCACTGCCGGGTGCCGTGACCCTCCAGGTAGCCGGGGAAGTGGAAGTAGAGCGCTTCCCGCGCCAGCTTCGCCTTCGGGTCGCGCAGCGCCGGGACCAGACTGAGGCCGTCGAGTACCTGCTTCGGGCGCGCGGCGGTGACCCCCGCCACCTCGAGGAAAGTGGGGAAAAGGTCGATGTGGGCCGCGGCCCGGTCGGAGACGGTGCCGGGCGGGATGACCCCGGGCCAGCGCACCACGAAGGGGACGCGCAAACCTCCCTCGTAGAGCATCCCCTTCCCGCCGCGCAGCGGCGCGTTGTCGGTGATGCCCCTGCCGCCGATCTCCCCGTACCCGCCGACGCCGCCGTTGTCGCTGGCGAACACGACGACCGTGTTCTCCCGCAGTTTCAGCCGGTCCAGCGTCGAAAGGATGCGCCCCACGCCCTCGTCCAGGCTCGCGATCATGGCGGCGTAGGTCGGGTCTTTGTGACCGCCGACGGGCGGCTTGCCGCGGAACCGGGCGATCGTCTCCGGCTTCGCCTGGTGCGGGGAGTGGACGGCGTTGTAAGGCAGATACAGGAAGAACGGCTGGTCCCTGTTCCGGCCGGTGTGCTTTTCGATGAAGTCGACGGCGAGGTCGGTGTTGACGTCCGCCAGGTACGCCCCCGGCTTCGCGGTAGTGACCGGCGGGCGGTACTGAAAGGTGAAGTGCGGGGCCGCGCGGCCGGTGGCGTGGGCGACGTCGAAGCCACGCCGCGAGGGATGGTAGGCCGGTCCGTTACCGAGGTGCCACTTGCCGAACATCGCCGTGGCGTACCCCGCCCGCTTCAGCGCGTCCGCCACGGTCTCGCGGTCGAGCGGGAG
>DATLHN010000063.1:0-6461 GCA_035539875.1 Armatimonadaceae bacterium | reverse complement strand
AAGGCGGCGGGCGGCAAGTCCGAATTCGTCGTCTACCCGGAAGCGGGCCACGCCTTCCACGCCGACTACCGTCCTTCCTACGACGAGACGGCGGCCAGGGACGGGTTTCAAAAGGCGCTGGAGTGGTTCAAGAAACACGGGGTGGCGTGATCTCACGCCGCCCTGTGAGCACGAAGGAGTTACTTATGGTACGAACGGCGGATGCGAAGTGGAACGGCGACCTTAAGGGCGGCAGCGGGACGATGCGCCTCGGCAGCGGCGCGTTCGAGGGTTCCTACTCGTTCAAGTCCCGCATGGAGGACGGCACGGGCACGAACCCGGAGGAACTGATCGGGGCCGCCCACGCGGGCTGCTTCTCGATGGCGTTCGCGGCAACCCTGGCAGGGGCCGGCTTCCAGCCGGAAACGGTAGCGACGAACGCGAAGGTGCATTTCGGCCCGGTCGAGGGCGGGTTCGCGATATCGAAGGTCGAACTTACCACGGAGGCTACGGTGCCGGGCATCGACGCGGCGAAGTTTGCCGAGCTCGCGGAACAGGCCAAGAGCGGCTGTCCGGTAAGCAAGGCCCTGGCCGGTGTCGAAATCACCCTGAATGCGAAGCTGGTTTAGCGCCGCGGCGGCGCTCGCGCTGTTCGTGGCGTCGGTGGCGGGCGGCGTCTTCCCTTCCCTCGCGCAGGAGGGAGAGACGCCGCCCGCCGCCGACGTTCCGCCGCGGATGCTGACGGCACCTCCGACTCCGGTGACCGGCGGCGGACGTGTGCGGCTCCGCCTGGTGAAGTCGTTACAGGTGCGCGACGAGACCGTGGACGACGCCCGGTGGCTGAAGGCGAACGGCCTTGCTCTCCCCGAGTTCACGGTCCCGAACCCGAACACCGGCGCGGAGGGCAATCTTCCCGCCGGGGTCCCGGCGCAGTACGAGGGGGGCGTCCTAGTCCGCGCGGTCGATTGCGGCGGCAGGGTGCTGCTCGTGTACGGCCCCGACTACTCGTCGGGACGTTACGTCGTCGCGTGGAACCCGAAGACGAAGGCGATCCGGTACGCGCTCGACTTCGCCTCGCAGACCGCTCCGAAACCGGGCGGCGGCGTCGCGCCGCTGCCCGTCCTCTATGCGTGGGAGGACGTAGACGGAACCCTGTACGTGTCCACGGGCATCAACGGTTACGCCTCCGAGGTTCAGGGCAGGACGGGGTACATAACGGCACTGGAGCCGAAGACGGGCAAAGTCCGGTGGCGGAGCCAACCGCTCGTCGCCAACGCCCGGACCTTCGCGCTCGTGGGCGACGCCGTGGTGTGCGGTTACGGCTTTACGGCGGAAAAGGATAACCTCGTTCTCCTGGAAAAGCGCACCGGTCGGACCGCGACCCGGATCCCCCTCCGGAGCGCGCCGACCTACATTTTACGTAAGGGAGACAGGGTATTCGTTCGTACCTACGATACGAACTACGTTTTCGCGATCCGGTAGCAGAGGAGGCCTTCGATGACACGCAGGACATGGACGACCGTGGCGGCGGCGGGAATGGCGCTGCTCGCCACGGCAGGAGGCCCGGCCTACTCGCAGAACACCTCCCGGCGGATCGAACTCCCAAAGCCGATCCCGCTCCCCGCGCTGCCGAAGCCGCTCCCGCTGCCCAACCTGAACACGTCGAACCCTGTGCTCTCGATGCAGTCGCAGAGTGCGAGCATTTCGACCGGCGTCGCCGTTCCGCCTATCGGTCAGGTAGCGCCGGGCGGGTCGACGGTCAATTGGGGCGGCACCGCGTACCACTACGGGGCCTTCCCCTCGCTCCTGCCGGGGGCGTACTACGGGATGCCGCTCCAGTCCGTGCTTCAGCCCAGCATCTACACCGTCGTCGCTGTTTACGGCTTGACGCCCGCCCTGCCGCGCTACCTGGTGGGGGTAGACACCCAGACCGGGTGGGTACGCTACTCGTTCGACATACGCTCCATCGGCGGCGCGAGTATCGGCTGGGTACAGACCGTCGGGAACGTCCTTTACATCTCCTACGCCACGCCGGGCCTTTTGACCTCAGGGGCGGTACTGGCGTTCGACCTGACCACCGGGCAAATCCTCTGGAACACGCCGGGGCAGATCGCCAACGCGCCCTCCTTCGCGATCCTGGGCAATCACGTGGTCACGGGCTGGGGCGGGCCCACCGGGCCGGGCTACATTTACGTCCTCGACAGGCGGAGCGGCCGGGTGCTCCAGAGGTCGACGCTCGACAGCGCGCCGCGAGCGATCGTCGCGAGCGGAAGCGGCGTTACCGTGCGGAGCCGCGCGAAGGAGTACCGGTTCCGGGTCCGCTGAGCGAGCCCGGGTGTCGTCGCTAGCCGCGGCGCAGGTTGGCGATGGCGTAGGCGAAGTCTTCGCCCGTCAGGGCCCGCGCGCCGCCCTGGTCCTTGATGCGGATCAGCGCCTGGAACCCCGCTTCGTTCACGAGCGCGCGCAGGTCCGCGCCGGAGAACCCCTCCGTCTGCGAGGCCAGCGTCACGACGTCGACGTCGGGAGACAGCCGCGCCCTCCGCACCATCAGCTGAAGCAGCGCGATCCGGCCCTCCAACTCGGGCAGCGGGATCTCGATCTGCCGCGAGAGACGCCCCCCGCGAATGAGCGCGGGGTCGAGCATATCGGGGCGGTTGGTCGCGCCGATGACGAAGACCCCCTTGTTCTGCACGAGGCCGTCCATCTCGTGCAGGAACTGGTTCACCACCTTGTCCGAGTAGAGGTGGACGCCGCCCGCGCGGATCGGGACGAGCGCGTCGATCTCGTCCAGGAAAATGACCGCGGGTGCGTGCGCGCGCGCCTCCGCGAACAGCTTCTGCACGCTCTTCTCCGACTCCCCCACCCACATCTGGTTGATCTCGGCGGCGCTGGTGGTCAGGAATCGGGCGCGCGTCTGGGCCGCCAGGATGCGCGCAACCGTGGTCTTGCCAGTTCCCGGCGGGCCGTACAGCAGCAGGCCGGTCGGCGGCTCGATGCCGAGCGCGCGCGCCTCGTCCGGATCTTCCAGCACCAGTTGTAATTGCCGGAGTTCGCGCTTGGTGCGCGCCGGGAGGACGATGTCGTCCCAGTTCAGCGGGCGGTTCGGGTCGTCGGAGTGTCCGCGCGCTTGCTGCGCCTGCTGCTGTTCGCGCCGGGTCACCCCCGTCTCCAGCAGCCGGAGAAGCGACGCGAACTCCTCGTTCGCTGGTTCGAGCACGGCAGCCCGGCGCGCCGCGTCCACCGCGAAGTCGTTCTCGCCGAGGTACCGCAGCGCCTGGGCGCGGCGGTAGTGGAGCTCCGGGAATTCGGGCGCGAGCGGGAGCGCGCGGTCGAAGTGGGCCAGGGCCTCGCGCATCTCGGAGCGGTACTGCTCGATCCACTCGGTCTGGCCGAACGCCCGCGAGGTCGCGACCGCCGCCAGGCCGAGCAGCGCCATGAGGACGTCCGTCCCCGGCGGCACCTGATCCTCCCGGACGCTCATGGCGCGGGGCAGGATCGCCTCGCCGCGCCGCAGGTGGAGCATTCCGCGCGTGAAGTGAAGATCCGCCTCCGGGGACAGTCGGCGCGACGGAGACGGCGTGCCGACGTCACTCATCGCCCGCCTCCCCCCCGGGGGCGCGGCCCGACTCCCACAGCGGCGAGAGTCCCAGTGCGATCCCGAGCGCGATGTACGCTGCCAGGACCGCCTCCGGTCCGAGCCGCTTCTCGAAGTTGGGTTTCAGCCGGTCCGGAAAGACGTGGTAGTCGAGCAGGTAGATGAGGCCCGAGGCCGCCGTCCCGGCGAGAAGCGACTCGGGGAACGGGATTCTTCCCGCGACCCGCTCGTACAGCGCGCCCCACGTCACGACGGCGCTGGCGTTAAGGCCCAGCCCGGCGAGCGTCTCGCGGGGAACGAATCCTTCAGGGTTAACAGCCTTGTCGCCGAAGAACATGTGGGCGACGTCGTTGAACGGCGTCCAAGCGGAGTCGCTCTTCGCCTTCCCGAACGCGGCGATGACGGCCGTCGTCGCCACCGCGCCGACCACTCCGGTCAGCAGACCGTCCCGAAGCCAGTTGTCGCCGCCCTGAGTCGCCATACCCCATTGTACCGTTATGGCGTCACCGCCGGGCGCGCACTTCCGCCAGGAGCCGTTCGACGTCATCCTTCAGGGTCACCAGGGCGTCTTCCAGCGCGGGAAGGTCGTCGGCGCTGATCGCGCTGACCTTGATCTCGCGCAGCGTCGCCGGGACCCGCTGAGCGATACCGACGATCCCGCGACTGGCGGAGAAGGGGGATGGCTGGTCTCCCGCGTACGGCCCGCCGTCGTAAGCCCCGGCGTAGTATTCGCTCTCGGTCAGTTCGCCCGCCGCCCGAGCGCTTCCGGCGCGCGCTCCCCCGCCGCCGAAGCGCCCGAGGTCACCGACGCCGCCCCGCAGAATGTCCTCGCGGGAGTCCGGGTTATCGCGCAGGACGCGGGCGAACTTCGCGGTGTCCTCGGTGGAGAGCTTGTCCGCCTTTATCTTCTCGACCAGCTTCTCCTGGAGTTCCGGGGCGTCGTTCAGCTGGCGCAGAAACCGGCCGTGCTTTTCCGTCAGATTACCGTCGGCGGGACGGTTCGGCGACGACACGATCTGCTCGCCGATGGCCTCCGGAAGCTCCAGCAGGTCCAGCAAATAGCCCACGGTCCGCTCGGAGAGGCCAAGCCGCTGGGCGACCTCCCGGTTCGTCGCCTCGATCTTTTCCTTGAGCGCGGCCACGGCGCGGGCCTTGTCGAGCGGCGCAAGCTCCTCCCGCTGGAGGTTCTCGATCAGCTGTTCGGTGGTCTTGTCGGCGTCGTCGGCGGTCGGCTCCGGGCGTACGATGCACGGCATGTCGTAGAGCCCCGCGAGCTGCGAGGCGCGCCAGCGCCGCTCGCCGGTGACGATCCGGAATCCGTCCACGCCCGTAAGCGGCGCGACGGTGATAGGGTTCAAAACGCCGTGCTGCTTGATCGAATCGGCCAGGCCTGCGAGGGCGGCATCGTCGATGGCTTTGCGCGGCTGGTCGGGGTCTTCCACGATGCGCGAGACTTCGATACGTCGGAGTTCCATAGGGTCCGTTCCGGGGAGAATTTAGAGGATGTCCGGGTCTGTTTGCCGGGACTGTTCGCCCCATTATAGCCACCGCCGCACGCCGCTGTCAACGCGGCGCGACGGCCACCGCCGCGTGCTATAATCAGGCGGTACCCTCTTATGTCCGACCCGTCGTCCCCCGCCGCGGCGCCTCCCGCCGCCACCGCCTCATTCGCGCGCTACGCGCCGCTCCTGGTCTTCGCCGTCGCGCTGGCGCTGCGCCTGTACGGCATCACATGGGCGCTGCCCGACCGGGACCGCGCCTTCTCGTACCACCCGGACGAGTCCGTGGTCGTCGGCTACTCCCTGGTGGTGAACCCGCTCCTCGGCCGACTGGACCCCGGTTTCTACAACTACGGTTCGCTGTCGCTGCTGCTGAATTCGGTCTTCATCACCCTCGCCCGGGCGGTCGGCATGGCGGGGGAGGGACCCGCCCCGGGCATCCCTTCCGGCGGCGACCTGCTGGCGGTCCGGACGCTCACCGCGCTGATGGGCGCAGGCACCTGCCTCTTCCTTGTCGCGACCGGCAGGCGGCTCTTCGGCGCGGTTGCCGGGTACGGCGCGGCCCTCCTGTACGCCGTTGCGCCGCTCGCCGTCCAGCACGGACACTTCGCGACCGTGGACGTGCCCGCGACGTTCTGGATAGCGGGCGCGCTCTTCTTCGCCGCGCGGTACCTGGCGGACGAAGCCGCCCGCCCGCGCGACCTGCTCTGGGCCGGGCTCTGGTCCGGCCTCGCCGCCGCGACCAAGTACAACGCCCTCCTGGTGGTGCTGGCCTGCGCGGCCGTGTGGTTCCTGCGACGGCCGCGGGGCAGCGCGGGCGCGCTCGGCCTGCTGGCGGCGGGGGCGCTCGGCGGGTTCTTACTCGGCTGTCCCGGCATCCTGCTCAACCCGTCCGCGTTGATCGCGGGCATCGCCTACGAGGCTGTCCACGTGCGCGAGGGGCACGGCGAGGTCTTCACGGGCACACTTCCCGCGCTCCTGTACCACCCGGTCGTCAACCTGCGCTGGGGGATGGGATTGGTCCTCGCCATCGCCGCAGTGGGGGGCGTGTTCGCCGCGCTCCTGCGCCGCCGCCCCGCCGACCTGGCACTGCTGGCGTTCGCGCTGCCCTACTACCTCCTGATCGGGCTCGCGGAGGTGAAGTTCGCCCGCTACACTCTTCCTCTCTTCCCGCCCCTGTTATTACTCGCCGCCTCGCTCCTGGAGACGGTGCCGGGGAAGCGGGGGGTGGTGCGCCCCGGCGCGGCGCTGGTCGCGATCGGCGGCGCGTACGCGCTCCTCTTCTCGCTCGCGCTCGACGCCATCATGACGCGGACGGATACGCGGGACCGGGCGGCGGCGTTCATTCGCCAGAAGGGCTTCGCCACGGTCGCGTTCGCGAAAGGCCC
>DATLHN010000062.1:0-20739 GCA_035539875.1 Armatimonadaceae bacterium | reverse complement strand
CGACGACGACGATATCAAGCCAGGTCCACTGCATATGCGCTAAGTGTACCCGAAACGTCCGAGGTCAGAGTTTCTCCTCGGCGGCGTCGCGCAGCGCTTTCGCGTCCACGTCGTCCGGGAACAGTTTCACGGCGTTGTCCGCGTACGCCTTGACCTCCTTCGCGTACCCGCGTTCCAGGAGCAGGTAGGCCAGCGCGAGCTGCAGTCGGAAGGGGTTGGCCGGGTCCTGCTTGACGTCTCCCGACCGCAGGAGGGCGTCCACCGCCTCGCGCGGCTTACCCTCCTGAAGGGCCAGTGACGCGAGTCCCTGGAACAGCAGGTGCAGCGTCTGCCCGCCGCCCGTGCTGCTGCCGAGGTCGGCCTTTACCCCGGCATCGTAAGATTGGCGCGCGGGGCCGAGGCGGCCCGCCCGGTGGTTTGCGTAACCCGTCTTATAATGCATGACGCTTGCGGGCGCGCCGCCCGTCTGCATCCGCTTGTACGCGGCGAGAGCGGATGCGACGTCTCCCTTCTCCGCGTAAATGTCGCCGACGACCTCCCAGAGCGCGGGGTCGCGCTCGGCCTTGTCCACCGCCTCGGCGTTCCGAGCCGCGGCCGCCAGGACCGGGCCGCGCGACGGATTGGGCAGAATGCGCGCGCGGAACAGGTGCGTGCGCAGGATGTTGTAGCGTACGAACGTCCGGTCGGCGGCCTTCGTCTGAGCCTGGAAGGCGTCCTCGAACGTCGCGAGCAGGCCGGTATAGGTGTTCTCGTCCCGAAGCGCGCTGGCGACGTCCGCCGTCAGGTCCGCCGTGGCGTTCGTCTCCACCAGCGTCATCAGGGCGGGCCGCGCGCGCCCGGCGTCGCCGCCGCGACGGACGATCTCCGCGGACAGTTTGCGCGCCTGCGCCGCGTCCCCCGCCGACAGTTTCGGCTGGCCGTTCATCCCGGCCCGCGCCGGACCCGCGACCGACAGCGCGGCGGCGAAAACGAACGCCGCCGCGACCCCTGCGAAACGAAACCGTAAATCGGTGCGTATGCTCACCAGTTACCCCTTTGCCCGTTTGCTCGTTGCCACGTTTTTCTGACGAGCGTTCGCCCCGTCCGGGTTCCCCCGCTGTATACTGGAATGTACGGGGGTAGATGGCGAGATGAGTCCAGAGTCGCAGGCCGAATGGCCGTCGTACGTCGCGGGGGCCCGGAAACGGGGCAGCCGCGGCGTCCGGACGATCGCCAGTCCGTTCGACGGCACGCCCGTGGGCTCCGTGTCCGTCAGCGACGCAGACGACGCCCGAGACGCCCTCCGCGCCGCCCACGAATCGTTCGCGGCGACCCGCCGCCTATCCTCCGACGCGCGCCACCGCATCCTGCGCGCCGTTCACGACGGGATCGCGGCGCGGCGCGAAGAGTTCGCCCGCGGCATCACCGCCGAGGCGGGCAAGCCAATCCGCGACGCCCGCGCGGAAGTGGACCGCGCCCTGCTGGTGTTTTCCCTCGCGGCCGACGAGGCGCGGCGCATCGGCGGCGAGATACTGCCGCTCGACCTCAACGCCGCCTCAGCCGGGCGCCAGGGCTTCGTGCGCCGGTTTCCGGTCGGACCGGTCGCCGCGGTCACCCCGTTCAACTTCCCCCTGAACCTCGTGGCGCACAAGGTCGCCCCCGCCATCGCGGCGGGCTGCCCCGTCGTGCTCAAGCCCGCCGAGTCCACGCCGATCACGGCGCTCCGGCTGGCCGAAGTGGTGGACGAGACCGAGTGGCCGAAGGGGGCGTTCTCGGTGCTCACACCGGAGCAGCCAGAAGAGACGGTGGACGCGATGCTGGCCGACGACCGGCTGCCGGTGTTCTCCTTTACCGGGTCCGCGCGCGTGGGCTGGGCGCTCAAGGCGCGGGCGGCGAAGAAGCGGGTGACGCTGGAGTTGGGTGGGAACGCCGGGGTGATCGTTCACGAGGACGCCCCGCTCGAATACGCAGTGCAGCGGTGCGTCACCGGGGCATTCGCGAACGCCGGGCAGGTCTGCATCTCCGTGCAGCGCGTCTTCGTCCACCGGCCCGTCTGGGAGCGGTTCCGCGATCCCTTCGTGGCCGCCGCCGCCCGTCTGCGCGTGGGCGACCCGTCGGACGAGGCGACGGACGTCGGCCCGATGATCCGCCCGTCCGCCCGCGAGAAGACGCTGGAGGTACTTGCCGAGGCGGAGCGAGCGGGCGCGCAGTTCCTCCTGCGCGGCGAGCCGACGGGCGAGTCGCTGCTCGGCCCGACGGTACTGACCGGCGTCGCCCCCGATCTCGCCGTCTGCCGCGAGGAGGTATTCGCCCCGGTAGTCGTCCTGGAGCCCTACGACGACTTCGAGGAGGCGCTGGCGCGCGTCGACGACAGTCCCTACGGCCTCCAGGCGGGCGTCTTCACCCGGGACGTCGGTCGCCTCTTCCGCGCCTGGGAGCGGCTCGAAGTCGGCGGCGTGATCGCCAACGACGTCCCGCAGTACCGCGTCGACAACATGCCCTACGGCGGTGAGAAGGGCTCCGGGTTCGGCCGCGAGGGCGTCCGCTACGCGATCGAAGAGATGACCCAGGTCCGGCTGCTCGTGCTGAACTTACCGCACGACCGCTGACGTACGTATCCGCAACGTTTGGAAAGACGGAGATCGCCTCGATGCTCGCCTCATCATTCCGCGCAGCACGCCCGGCTTGCCGCCCGCTCCTGATTCTGGCCGCGCTCCTGACGGCGGTTTTCCTGCTGCCCTTGCGCGCAGCGTTGGCGCAGGATCACCTCCTATTCTGCAACAACCCGGAGAAGATCCAGATGCCCGGGGCGCACGCGGACGCCCTCCTGGAGCCGGGAAAGTCGTACACCGTCTTCTTCCACTACCGGAACACCACCCGGAGCGGCGGAAACCTCGTGGTGGCGCTGAACGGAACGGGCGGCGGCGCGCTGCGTCTCGCGGCGCGCAAGGGATTCGCGGACCCGCGTCGGGACCCGCCGACCGCGGGCCGGCAGGCCATGGCGCGCTTCCTGAGCAGCCCGGAGAAGGCGTACGTCGGGAAGAAGGGGTACGCCCGCTTCGCCCAGCATTTGGGCAGTAAGCAGGTCGCCTCCGGCGTCCTGACCGTTCGTTGTGACCAACCCGCCCGCCTGCGGATCTACTGGCGACACAGCAAGTGGACCGTTCCCGGCGCGCGCGTCATCGCCGTCGATTCGCCCCGCCGCGAGGTCGCCATCGACCTGACGGGTTCCGGGGCCCAGAAGTTTTTCCGCATCGGACAGCCGGAGGACGGCATGAGTCGGCACCTCGACGGCACGTACGGCATGCTCTACGCGTTCAACGTCGCCGCGCCCCCCGGCCGCAAGGTCCGGGTCCTTTTCTCGCCGCGGGGAGGCAAGGGCGGACTCGTCGGATCGGTCAACGGTTCGCTGCGCCAGTCGCACATCGTCCCGGCGGCCACCTGGAAGGTGTTCAGCGTGACGGTCGCCGGAGAGAACGGGGTGCGGATCACGACGTCGCCGTTCGGGGGCGTGTTCTATCCGGTGGAACTGGCCTTCCAGCTGCTCTGACCGGTATTAATCCCGCTACAACGACGGCTCCCGCCTGCCGATAATCCCACCGAAGATCGCTTCAATCACGGGGGGACGTCGTCGCCAGGTGGATACCGAGCACATCAAAGAAGTCTTACGGGGCTTGTACATCGAAGAGAACCCGTACCGCACCTGGGCGTGGGTACTGACGGCCGCCGCCCTGCTCGCGCTCCCGCGCGCTACGCGCCGCATGGGCGCCACCGGCTTCCTCGTCGTCGGCGGCTGCATGTTCCTCTACTTCGGCCTGATGGCCGCGTTCCGTTCCTACATGCCCGATCCCGTCGAGCCGCCGAAGAAGGCGTCGATCGCCGTCCCCCGGCACTCCGGCGACCGCTCCTGAGGCCGCCGCCCGCCGCTGCGAAAGCCGTTCCGGCCGCCCGCATTGTGGGCGGCCGGAACGGCTTTCGGACGAAGCACACAAAGCAAAAAGGCCATCTCAGCGCGTGAGATAGCCTCGCGAAACGTAAAGGGAAGTGCCGCCTACCGGACTCGAACCAGTGACACGAGGATTTTCAGTCCTCTGCTCTACCAACTGAGCTAAGGCGGCCCGCGGCCTCTGCAGCGGTGGGCCTGGAAACAGGAGGAGGCGGAGATGACGGGGCTCGAACCCGCGGCCTCTGCCTTGACAGGGCAGCGCTCTAACCGACTGAGCTACACCTCCAGATTACACCGCACCGAGTGACCGCGTCCGAGCGGCGTCTGTCCGCTCGAAACGTGGGCGAAGAGGGATTTGAACCCCCGGCCACCTGTTTGTAAGACAGGCGCTCTACCACTGAGCTATTCGCCCGCGGTGAACCGCCCGGGTGGGCGGCACGAAGCGAATTATAGCACGGCCCCCGACCGGTGTCAAGGCGCGCCGGGGACGAATTCTTGACAAGGGTATGCCCCTGACGTACACTGCTAGGCGGCGGCGTCTCCACGCCCGGACGCCGCGCGCGCGGCGCGCGCGCCGTTTGCGCGCCCCGCCTACCCCACATCGCCCCGCCCTCTTAAGGAACCGGCTCAATGCGCCTCTCCGTAATCACCGACGAGATTTCTCAGGACCTCGGCCACGCGCTGGACGTCATGGCGGAGTACGGGATCCAGGACGCCGAACTGCGCAACGTCTACGACCGGTACATCGTCGACGCCGACGAAAGCCTTCTCGCCCGCGTGGAGTCCGACCTGAAGAGCCGCGGGATGCGCGTCCCCTGCATCGACACCCCCCTGTTTAAGTGCGAGCTTGAGGAAAAGCCGTCGGACGCGACGACCACCGGTCCCACGCACGGCGCGAAGGAGCGCACGCTCGGCGATCAGATGACGCTCCTCCAGCACTCGATCGACCTCTGCAAGCGTTTCGACTCCCCGTACATCCGCATCTTCTCGTTCTGGAAGCGCGGCAACCTGACCCCCGACATCGAGGACCGGATAGCGGACCTGCTGGTGCGCCCGTGCGAGGTCGCGGAGCGCGCGGGCGTCACCCTGCTTCTGGAGAACGAGCACGCCTGCTACCTCGGGACCGGCGCGGAGACCGCCCGCGTCGTGGAGCGGGTCGGCTCCCCGGCTCTCAAGATGGTCTGGGACCCGGGTAACGCCTTCATGGCCGGGGAGCGGCCGTACCCGTCCGGCTACGAGGCGGTAGCCCCCCACCTCGCGCACGTCCATATCAAGGACGCACGCGTGACCGAGGAGGGCAAACTTTACTGGACCGTCGTCGGCGAGGGCGAGATCGACTACGCCGGGCACTTCCTCGCGCTGGCCAGGGACGGCTACGCGGGCGTCCTCGCTCTGGAGACCCACTACCGCACGCCGGAGGGCGACGCGGAGAAGGCGTCCCGGCAGTGCCTCGACGGCATGAAGCGCCTGATCGCCGACGCGACGACCAGGGCGGCAAACGCGTAATAGTATTTGGTCGCCACGAAGGGACCCACTTTTCCCAACAGGAGCAGAGCTAGATCATGTCCTTAATGGCCATCAACCGCGGCTTCAAGAAATACGGCACGGTTCTTGGCGCTATCCTCGCGTTCATCCTCATCGTCGGGGTCGTGCTGTCCGGAATGGGCAGTAACCTCGGCGGCGGAGGCGGCGGCCCCATGTCGCCCGAGGCCGCGGAGGGCGAGACCGTCGCCACCGTAGGCGACGCGAAGGTGTCCCAGGCGCAGCTCGATCGGATCGTCGACAACCTCATGCAGCAGCAGGCGATGTTCGGCCAGAGCGCTCGCCCCCAGCCCGCGGAGGTCCCCGGCCTGCGTCTGCGCGCTCTTGACAGCATCAAGGAACAGCAGGCGGTCCTCGCCGCGGCAGCGGCCAACGGCGTCCGGATCGGGGCCAGCGAGATCAACGCGACGCGCGAGAAGGCGTGGCAGCAGCTGCGGGCGCGTTACGCGGAGACGCTGGGCCTCAAGGCCGACGCCAGCGACGCCGACATCAACGTCGCCCTGAACAAACAGAACCCGGGCCTGACGGTGAGCGTCCTGAAGCAGCAGGCGCTCCCCGACGAGGCCGTCCGCATCCAGGCCGCCGCCGAGGGGCTGGAGGCGAAGTTCCGCCAGGACATCAAGCCGACGGAGTCCGAGGTACGCCAGGGCTTGAGCGACATGAAGGTGCGCCACATCCTCGTCAAGTTCGGCGAGGGCGCGCTCCCCGAGGCGCAGGCCAAGGCGAAGGCGGAGAAGCTCCTCGCCGCGGTGAAGGCGGACCCTTCGAAGATGGGCGACCTGGCGAAGCAGAACACCGACGACCCGGGCTCGAAGGCGACCGGCGGCGTCTACGACTGGCCGCCGGACCAGCGGGCCAACATCGTCCCGGAGTTCAAGGACGCGCTCAAGAAGCTGAAGCCCGAAGAGACCTACCCCGAACTCGTCCGCGTAGTCAACCCCGGCTACTCCGGCTTCCACATCATCCGGCTCGAAGACGTCAAGCAGGGCGCGAGCTTCCCCAAAGACTTCGAGAAGGAGAAGCAGAAGTACATCGAGGAGTACGCCTCGGCCGCCGCGCGCGACAAGGTGAACGCCGCCGTCATGGCCGCGCTGCCGTCGGTGAAGGTCGAGGTTACGGACCCGCTGATGATCGCGGCGCGCAGCCTCCAGGAGGCGAGCACGGTCACCGACAAGACCGCCCGCGAGGCCAAACTGAATGCCGCCCTGGCCGACCTGGGCAAAGTCAAGAAGGAAGACGACCCGCAGGGCATCGCTCCCTCCATGAAGGCCATGATCTACTCCCAGATGGACAAGTCTGCGGAGGCAGTCGCCGCCTTCAAGGAGGCGCTGACCTACCGTAACTCCGTCGAGACGCGACTGGCACTGGCCGGCCTCCTTGCGAAGCAGAAAGACACGGCCGGGGTCAAGGCGCAGCTGGCCGAGGTCGAGAAGCTGGCCGTGACCGAGCCGATGCTCTACTTCCAGATAGGCTCGCTTTACGACCAGATCGGCGACAAGGCGAAGGGCGAAGCGGCGCGCAAGAAGGCGGGCGAGCTCTTCGAGCGCATGCAGCAGCTCAACGCGGCGAATATGCCGCCCGCCACCGGGACGGCGCCGCCGCCTACCTCCCCGGCCGCGCCTCCGAAGCCGGCGGCCAAATAGCCGCGTGAGTAGCGCCGCCACAGCGCCCGCGCCGTCCGGCGTCCTTTACCTGGTTGCGACTCCCATCGGCAATCTGGAGGACATCACGGCGCGGGCGCTGCGCGTTCTGCGCGAAGCGGACGTCATCGCCGCCGAGGACACGCGCGTCACCCGCAAGCTGCTCTCCCACTTCGACCTCCACACCCCGCTCGTCTCCTACCACGCCCACTCCGGCGGGCAGCGCGCCGAGTCGCTGCTCGACCGCCTGCGCGCCGGACAGAACGTCGCGCTCGTCTCGGACGCGGGCACCCCGGCGATCAGCGACCCCGGGTTCGAGCTGGTCGAGGCGGCGGCGGGCGAGGGTTTCCGCGTCGAGCCCGTCCCCGGTCCGTGCGCGGCGATCGCCGGGCTTATCGCTTCCGCCCTGCCGACCGGGCGCTTCGTCTTCGAAGGGTTTCTGCCGCGCACCAACGACCGCCGGGAGCGTCTGGCGGAAGTCGCCCGCGAGCGGCGGACCGTGGTTCTGTACGAAGCCGCGAACCGTCTGGCCGATGCACTCGCGGACCTTCGCAAGCATTGCGGCGACGACCGCAGGGTGGCCGTAGGCCGCGAGATCACCAAGAAGTTCGAGGAGTTCGTCCGGGGCACGCTCGCCGAGGTCGAGGCGCACTACCGCGCCAGCGCCCCCCGGGGCGAGTGCGTCATCGTCCTCGACGGCGCGGGCGAGACCGAGGCGGACGCGATGACCGGCCCGGACGTGGACGCGCGGATCGCGGCGGCGCTCGCACAGGGCCTTACACCCAAGGACGCCGCCCGGAGCGTCGCCGCCGCGACCGGCCTTTCCCGCAACGAGGTCTACGCACGCATCATCGAGAGTCGCCGCTCCGGCTGACCTTGTTCGTCCCCGGAACTTCGGTCAGCGCGAGAACGATCGCGTCCTGCGCGCCGCGCGCCGCGGACGCCGAGCCGCCGTAGTGGTTCATCACTATGGAGAAGACCATCCGCTCCCCGCTCTTCGCCGTCAGGTAGCCCGAAAGCGCGGATACGCGCGTCAGCGTTCCGGTCTTGGCGTACACCTTGCCCGCCGCCGCCGTCTGTTTCATCCGCGAACGCAGCGTGCCGTCCACGCCGGCCTCCGGTAGCGCGGCGACGAACGCATCCCGGTCCGCGGGCGGGTACTTCGTCCAGACGTGGATCAGCAGGTCGGTAACTAGCCGCGGAGTGAGGGTGTTCATCCGGGAGAGTCCCGAGCCGTCCGCCACGGAAAGCCCGCCCGTGTCGATCCCCGCCTCCGTGAGGAGCTTCCGCAGTGCCGTCGCTCCCGCCGCGATGGTGCCCTTTCCCTCCGCCTTCAGCCCCACCGTCTTCAGCAACGCTTCCCCGTAAAGGTTGTCGCTGGGCTTTAGGAAGTCCTTCAGAAGCTGCGGCAGTGCGGGAGATTCGTCCACCGCGATCTCCACGGCCTCCGCGGGAGTCACTCCCGTCTCGACGCGGAGCAGGTCGGGCGACGGGACCGCGACGCCGCCCACCGGCAGTAGCTCGGCCAGCCTCGTCCCCGCGAAGAGCGCCGGGTCCTCCACCGTCACCACGACGTTCTGAGGCTGCGCCGCGCCCACGGGCATCGTCCCCGACAGGCGGACCTCGTTTCGGCCCCGGACCCGCTCGGCGGACACCGAAGCGCTCCCGCTTTCGGCGGCGGCGACGGTCTTCACCTCGTTAGTGACGGCGACGTAGCGGCTCTGCGCGAACCCGAGTTTCTCCGCGTTCGGGCCGCCGATCACGACCGTCGCCCGGTCGCCGACGTTCTTCCCGGGCCGCACCTCCAGGAGCAGGACGTTCTCGTCGCAGTTCAGTCCGGCGACCTGCGCCGAGTAGTAGTAGGTTTCGTTGTCCCACGCCCATCCGCTGCCCAGCGTCCGCGCGTCGAACGCCGAGGCGTCGGCGACGATCCGCCCGTTGAGCTTCCGGATGCCCTTCCCCTTCAGCGCCCGCGCCATCGTCAGGAGCCGTTGGGAGTCCAGCGACGGGTCGCCCGAGCCCTTCAGGTAGAGGTCGCCGTTGAGCGTGCCGTCCCGGTCCACCGAACCCGTGTGGGACAGGATGGTTCGGTAGCGAAACTCCGCGCCCAGCTTCGCCAGGGCGACCGCCCCGGTAAGGATCTTCTGGTTCGACGCGGGCATCAGGGCCAAGTCGGGGTTCCGCACGTAGAGCACCTGCCCCGTATCGAGCGAGCGGACGAGCACGCCGACACTCGCGTGCTGGAACAGTGGCGCATCCAGCGTCTTCTCGACGCTCGCCTGCCACGCAGGCTTTGGGGCGGCGGGAGCCTGCCGCGCGAAGGCGGGCGGCGTCGGCGTGGCGAGGCCCGCCAGGAGCAGGGTCACGACGGCGAGGGGGAATCGGGGAGTCTTCACGCGCCTATCGTAACACGACGGTGAAGCGTGTAACAAGTCTTGACCGACTTCGCCCCTCCGTGTTACCCTTTCCCGACATGGCAGCAGCAGTAGACGCGCTGGTGACAGGGATATCCGGTTTCGTGGCGGGACACCTCGCCCGGAGCCTGCGGGAGTCGGGGCTTTCCGTCGTCGGCGTCGGCCGTCGGCCGGCGTCGTTCCCGATACAGGGCGTGACCTTCGAACCCGTCGATCTTCGCGCCCCGGTCGCCCTCGAAGACGCGTTCGCGCGGCACCGTCCAGCCGTCGTGTATCACCTCGCCGCCGTCTCCTCGCTGCAGGCCGCCGCCGAGGAGGGTGGCGTGCGCGCGATGCTCGAGACCAACGTCGCCGGAACGTGGAACGTGCTGGAGGCGGCCCGCCGCTCCGGCGCGGAGGCGGTCGTGGTCGCGTCGTCGGACAAGCAGTACGGCGCGCTCGCCGCCCCCCCGTACGATGACGCCGACACGACCGCGTTTCTCAACGGCGGCGTTTACGAACTTTCCAAGGCGCAGCAGGACCAGGCAGCCCGCCTATGGGCGGGAGCGTACGACCTGCCCGCGGTACGCGTGGCCCGTCTGCCGAACCTGTACGGCCCGGCCGACACGCAGTGGTCGCGCATCGTGCCCGGGACCATCCGCCGCACGGTCAAGGGCGAGGCGCCGCGCGTCACCGCGGGACCGGCGGGCGAGGCGCTGCGCGAGTACGTCTACGTCGCCGACGCCGTGACCGCGCTGGTCGCGCTCGCCGCGGACGCGCGGGCGAGCGGCAACGCCGCGCTGCGTCGCGACGACGGCAAGCTGGCGCGGGTCGCCTTCAACGTCGGCCCCGGCACGCGGCTCGCCGCCGCCGGGGTCGTCGAGGCCGTCCAGCGCGTCCTCCGGGAGGACTTCGGGGTCGAAGGCCCCGCGCCGGTGGTCCAGCCGGGCCGCGAGGGGGTCTTCGAGCCGGGCTCCCAGTTCAACCGCACCGAGCGCCTGGCCACGCTTCTGCCCGGGTTCGCCCCCCGCCCTTTCGACGCGGGCCTGCGCGAGACCGTCCCCTGGTATCTCGCCCACCTCGGAGCCTCCGCGCGCTGAGCCGGGCGAGCCGGCCGCCCCTGCGACGATTCCCATGCACCCCGATTCCGACATTACGCAGCACCGTCTGCCCGTCCCGTTCAGGAGGAAGTGCGCCATGCGCCGCGCTGCACTTTGGTCCCGCGTCACCGTTTCCGCCGCCCTCTCCGCCGCCGCGCTCGGCAGCACCGCCGCGCTTCCGGGTACGGCTCTGGCAACGCCCGTCAATGCGCAGACGCAACCACCCCCGGCCGCCACGCCCGGCGTGCTGCCGAGCGACCATTTTTCCTACGAGGCGATCCGCAAGTTCGGACAGGCGGGCCTGATCGAGGGATACCCGGCGGGCACGGACGTCATCATGGGCCGCATCCTGACCCGGTTCGAGATGGCGACGCTTGTCGCGCGGCACTTCACCCGCCTGGGAAACCTCGCCCGCCTGCCGGAGTCGGAGCGCCCCGAGATCGACGACGACGCGCTGCGCATGTCGCTGCGCCTCGGCAAGGAGTTCCGGAACGAGCTGAAGGCGATCGGCTACGACTTCAAGCGCGCCGCCGGGATGATTCCCGAGGTCGCGAAACTCGCGGACGAGGACGTTCCGGAGCGCGAAGTGCGCGAGGCGGTTCGCACCTTCGAGGCGCTGGTCGACCCGACACACAAGGGGGACGAAGGGGGCCTTCCCTCCCGCAAGGACGATCGCCTTTCCGGGTACTTCCAGCTCCGCTTCGACAGCCTCGTCGGCCCGAGCGAACTTTTCGACTCCGCGGGCGGAGGAGGAACCGGGCCGAGGCCCTCCATCGGGGGACCCGCGGTGGGCGGGGCGCGCTCCGGCCTCGCCGTGCGGCGCGGGCGCATCAAGATCAGCGACCGCTTCACGAAGCGCGACGAGTTTACGTTCCAGATCGATCTTCCGTCGAACTCGTCCGTGAACGTGCGGGACGCCTTCGTCCGCGTCGCCGACTTCCCCGCGAAAGACTTCGCGATGCGCTTCGGCCAGTACGCGTTCGCCTACGGCTACGAGTACATCGCCAGCTCCCGCGGCCGCGAGACTCCCGAGCGCGCCCTGGGCTTCTCCGACAGTACGCAGGCAAGCTTTATCTACAAGTCGCGCGTCTCCTCGACGGGCGGCGTTGTGACGCCCGGCTCGATCCTGCCGTTCTTCGTCGACCAGGACCGCGACATCGGGATCGAGCTGGCGTGGGCCGCGCCGAAGCGCAAGGAAGCCTTCAACCCGCGGGCCAGCGTCAACGTCATCCAGGGAGAGGGCCGCGCGGGCTCTGGCCAGCGCTCGCTGAACAACGTCTACGACGTCACCGGGAGCGTGGAGGTGATCCGTGCCCGCGGGCCGGAGGAGACCGCCTTCGGGCTGTCGTTCTACGACGGCGCGATCCCGGTGCGCAGCGCCCCCCCGGATGGGGACGGGAACGTCGCCCCGTTCGTCAACGCGAAGCGGACGTTCGGCGGGCTCTACGGGCGCTACAAGAGCGCCCGCACGGAGTTCCGCGCGGAGTACAGCGGCGGGGCCTACGAGGTGACCCCGGACCGCGCCCTTGTCCTCGACGGCAACCGTTTCGGCGCGTGGTACGTCGCGGCACGCCAGTACGTGTCGCCGCGCGTGGAGACGTTCGCCAAGTACGACGAGTTCCACCCGGTGCGATCGGGAACGGTCGTCGCGGGCGTCCGCGGCAGTGACCTCGCCACGAAGACGCTCCAGGTCGGCGTGATGTGGTACGCGACGGAGGGCACCCGCTTCCGGATCAACTACGAGCAGGGCTTCGCTGCGTACGACCCGTCCGCCCCGGAGGACAGCCCGCTGCGCGACAAACTGGGCCTCATCCAGATCGACATCCAGCAGGTCTTCTGAAACGGCGCGCAGGGGGCGGCAGGTTGCCGCCCCCGCGCGCCTCGCGACTGCCCGCCCCCGCCTACTTCGGCTGGCCGAGGATCGGGTCGGCGAGGAAATCGTGGCGGTACTTCATCGCCGCGACCACCTCGCGCTCATACTGCGCCAGATCCTCGACGCGCTTCAGCGCCTTCTCGCGCATCAGGTTGGCCGCCACCTCGTTGATGAGCCGGATGTTGCCCCGGTTCACCTTGCGGTCCATCAGCGTCGCCATGCCCGCCTCGGACCGGACGACGTCGCCCACCCGTGCGGTCAGCACCTTGCGCTCGGTCCACGCCTCGGGCGTGGCTCCGGCGGTCGGCACGGCCGGCGGGGTGGCGGCGACCGCGGGCGCGGCGGCGGCCGCTTCGGCGGCGCGTCCCGGCGGGACGAACTCCGCGGGGGCGAACGTCGTTTCGACGGGCGTCCCGCCCTGCTCACCCGCCTTGCGCTCGTAACGGGTCACGGCCACGACGGAGATCAGGTCGTCGCCCGGCCAGTAGCGGGAGCGCGCCACGGAAAGCTGCGCCACGCGGAAGCCGTCCGTTCCACCCGCCCGCTCGAACACGGCGGTCAGGCGCTTGTCCTCGATGATCGCCTCGACGGCGTCCTGTCCGCGCTTCTCCACGCCCGTGGCGGGGTCGACGACGACCATCACCCTTTCCGGCGCGACGTCGATGCCGAAGCGGCGGAACGTCTTGTCAAAGTCGGCCGGGTCGTCGGCCTTGTGCCGGGACAGGACCTCGGCCAGCGAGCCGTCGCCGCGGATCGCGGTTATGAACTGGATGAAGCCGATCGAGACGTGCCCGGTGTCGTAGGTGTTGATCGCCTCGAAGCCCCCTTCGAGCGCGGACACCACCTGCATCACCCGCCCCTCGGACGGCGTCTTCCCGGCGCGCGCGAACAGCGCGGCGAGCTTCTCCCGGTCCTCACCGGCGTAGTCGCGCACCCGCTTGCCCATCTTCTGGACGCCGTTCGTGTGCCGGTAGTAGCCGTAGTAGGCCGGCCGCCTCCCGAAGTCGATGGCGTCCTCGTAGACGAAGGGCTCCGGGGCGTCCTCGGGCGCGAACGTGACCACGTAGCGGTTCGGGCGGACGTGCTCGTAAAGCGGGGGCGGCGTCCCGTGCGCCGCCGCCAGCGACGGCGGGATCGGCCCGGGGTCCGTCGCGGGAGCGGCCGTCGGTACGGGCGCGGCCGCGGGCGTTGCCGCACCGGCGGGCAGTACGGGGATCGCCGCGGCGGGGCCGGCGGCCTGCGCCTTCTCGAAGGCCGCGCGCCGCTTGAACCAGTCCTCCCACCGTGCCGCCTCCGCGGGGTCCGCCTTCCGGAGTTCCGCGACCCTCGTGTTGAAGCCGTGGAACCAGGTGGACCCGGCGACGGTGACGTTCACCCGGTCCAGCACCGTCGGCGAGGGCATGACCGAGTACCGGCTCGGCTCGGCCCAGTACGCCTGGACGGCCTTGCGCTCCGCCTCGGTGAACAGGGGCGGCGGGGGCGTGGGCGACGCCGCGTCCTGACGGGCGGCGGCGGCGCAGGAGGTCATCAGCGCGGCTACGGACGCCGCGGTGGCGACGATAAAAGACAGGCGTGAGTGTTGCATAATCATTCCGAAGGGGTTCTCTCTCCCCTACTCATCGGTATCGGTAACAGTCGGGTCGAGTTCGCGGGCGCGCTTCAAATCGGCCAGTGCCTTCTCCGGGTCGCCCGCGCGGTGAAACGCGACCGCGCGGTTGAACAGCGCCCACGAGTTGGACGGATCCTTGTCGATGAGCTGAGTGTAGCGCCGTATCGCCTCCGGGTAGCGCCCCGCCTGGTGGGCCTCGAAGGCGGCGGTCGCCAGCCAGTCGCGCGACCAGGGCATCCACAGCAGCGGGACGAACGACAGGCCGACCAGACCGACCGTCGCCAGCGTCGCCCAGAGATGCTTCGGCTTCAGCCCGAAGCCGTAGGCGACGAGACTGCCGAAGACGAGTCCGGAGACGTGCGCGGCGTTCGCCACGTTCATTATTTTGAGGTAGGTCAGCGGGACGCAGATCGCCATCCAGAAGAGAAACGCTTTCAGCGTCCTGTCGTCCACGACCTCCCTGAACTCCGGGTAGCGCTCCCGCAGCGGCCACATGAACCCGAAGATCGCGTACACCACCCCGGAAAG
Source organism: Armatimonadaceae bacterium (assembly GCA_035539875.1). GTDB lineage: Bacteria > Armatimonadota > Armatimonadia > Armatimonadales > Armatimonadaceae > CALEKU01. The sequence goes on along the minus strand of DATLHN010000062.1, from coordinate 6,129 downwards.
CCCGATCCCCATCTGGTCGGAGAACGCCAGTTCCGCCGCCGAGGATACGAACGCCGCGAGTGCGAAGAACGCCAGGTACCGGAGCGGTCCGACGGTCTTCTCCATGCGGCTGCCGAGGAGGAACAGCCAGTACAGGTTGAACGCGATGTGGAAGACGGCCAGGTGGACGAAGGGTGAGGTCAGCAGCGGCCACCACGTCCCTGTCCAGAGCACTTCGGCGGGCTGATATCCCCACCGGAGCGTCGGGTCTTCCGTCGAGTCGAGCGGGGTGAGTTTGATGCCGACGAAGACGATCACCGCCGCGGCCATCGCCAGCCAGGTCAGCCACGGCTGACCTCTCCAGTCGGGTCGATCTTTCGCGCCGTAGGGTTGGGTCATAAAGGATTTCACAACAGAAAGGAGGGCGCCGCGCCCGTCGCGCGCGCGCGCCCTCCCGGATCTCTACCACTCTCTATTACTTCACAACGAAGCCATCAAGTTTCCGCTGGCGGAAATGTTCGTCCGGGCGCGTCCGGATCCGGTCCGCCTGGGACTCCGAAAGGAACCGCGGCCCGCCGAGGGCGAACGTGCCGAGCAGCGCGCGGGCGACCTTGGTGGACATGGCCGTGACCCGCTTGACCTCCTCCACGTCCTTGCCCAGGGAGAACAGGCCGTGGTTGCGCAGCAGGACGACCTTCGGCGCTTCACCCCACTTCTGCTTGTGCTCCTCGATCGCGCGCAGGCTGGCGCGGGCGAGCGGCGGGCCGGGATCGACGTACGGCACCACGCACGGCGCGATGCCGCAGACGACGATCTCGTCCGGGAACATCGGGCCGCCGAGCGCCTCCTCCGCCCGCTCCGAGCAGAGGATGGAGAGCCAGGGAGTGGGGTGCGAGTGGCCCACGGCGTTCGCCTCGCCCGCGGTCAGGCAGGCGGCGTGCAGCGCGGCCTCGGTGGACGGCCGGTGCGGCGCGTCCGGGTCCTCCTTCGCGCCCATGAGCAGTTCGGTGATCTGCTGGTCGGTCAGCGTCTCGTGGTCGCAGATGCCGAGCGCGCGCTCGGTGTTCATCAGCACGAACTCGTCCGGGCGCATCGTCCCGAGCGACGAGCCGCTCGCCTTGAGCCAGAACGTCGCCTTGTCCGGCAGGACCGCCGCGGAGACATTCCCCTCGGCCAGTATGGCGCAGTCGCGTACCGGGTCGCCCAGCCAGTGGGCCAGGTCGTGCAGTTTTTCCAGGGTATCCTGTGTCGCGTCGTCGAATGGCATGGCTATGCGCCCAATCCTCCCCCGCTGGCGCGCGGCGGCGTCTTCTGCCGCGCTTCGCGGCGTTCGATGGCGAGTCCGTCCGTCTTCAAGGCCGCGAGCGGGTCGGCGGGCCGGCCGATCTCCTGGCGGGTCTCGCACAGGATCGGCCGGACGTCCGTCTCGTAGGCGTCGCGCAGAATCGCGTGCGCCCCGAGCACGTCGCCCGCGGCCTGCCGCTCCTTCAGCGCGTCCCGGTCCACCAGCAGCGCCTTCGCGTAGGCGGTCTGTACGTTCAGCACCGAGAGGACCATCGCCTCGATCTTGCTCTCGATCACGTGGCACTGGTCGAGCATGTAGGCGACCGGCGCGGCCACCCGGCCGTCGTTGCCGTTGATCAGTTCGTGGAAGATCAGGAACAGCTGGAACGGGTTCGCCGAACCCACGATCAGGTCGTCGTCGGCGTAGCGCCGGTCGTTGAAGTGGAATCCGCCGAGCCGCCCCTCGTCCAGCAGGGTCGCGACGATGAACTCGATGTTCGTGTAGTGCCCGTGGTGTCCGGTGTCCACCAGGACCTTCGCCCGCTCGCCGAGCCGCTGGCAGACGGCGAACGACGTCCCCCAGTCGCACAGGTCGGTGGTGTAGAAGGCGGGCTCGAACAACTTGTACTCGACCAGCATCTCGACGCCCGCGGGCAGCGCGGCGTACCCCGCCGAAAGCGACTCGATAAGCCGCGAGCGCCGCGAGCGGATGTCGTCCTGTCCGGGGTAGTTCGTGCCGTCGGCCAGCCAGACCGAGACTTGCTTCGAGCCGGTGACGCCCGCGATCTCGGCGCACTCTACGAGGTGGGCGACCGCCTTGGCCCGCACCTGCGGGTCGGCGTGGCAGACGGACCCGAGCTTGTAGTCGTGGTCCTGGAACAGGTTCGGATTGATCGCCCCGATGGCGACGCCCTGCTCGCGGGCGAACGCCGCCATGTCGGCCCAGTCCTTGCCCTTCGGCGGCAGGTCCCAGGGTATGTGCACCGCCACCGAAGGGCTCGCGCCGGTCAGGCGGTGGACCGTGGACGCGTCCTCGATCTTCTCGTAGATGTCCCGCGCGGCCCCGGGCTCGGGGAAGGCCCCGAACCGGGTCCCGGCGTCCCCGAACCCCCAGGACGGCAGTTCGATGGGCAGCGACTTGATCGCCGCCTTCACTTCGTCACGCGTCAACGCCATCGCAGCAGATGCTCCTTAAGAATCCCGGCCCCGTCACGCCCTGCCCCAGGCGCGCAGGTGGTCGAATGACACGGCCGCGCTTTCCAGGGGCGTCCGGCCGTAGCAGTGGTCCTGTTCGACGATATAGTAGCGGACGGCCCCGCCGGGGGCCTCCGCCGCCGCGAAGATGGCGGGCCAGTCCAGCGTGCCCTCGCCGACCTCGGCAAACGTCCTCTCCACCCCCGCGGTCATGTCCTTGAGGTGGACCAGGTGGACGCGCCCCGCGTACCGGCGCAGGTACGCCGCCGGGTCCTCGCCCCCCTTCGCCACCCAGAAGGTGTCCAGTTCCAGTCCGACACTCGGACCCGCCGCGTCCAGCAGCGCGTCCAACCCGTACTGCCCGTCCTCCCCGCGCGTCTCGAACTCGAACGCGTGGTGGTGGTACGAAAGCGTCACCCCCTCGTCGGCGGCACGCTCCCCGGCCGCGCGCAGGACGCGCCCAACCGCACGGTAGTCGTCGATCGTCCTGCGCCGTTCCTCCGGAAGGTAGGGGCAGGTGAGGAACGAAGTGCCGAGCGCGTGGACGTAGGCGATCGCCTCCGGCAGCGCGTTTTCGAGGACGTCGATCCCCGAGTGCGCGCCCGCGGCGGCGAGCCCGTTTTCGTCCAGCAAGCGCCGAACCTCGGCGGGGTCCCGGCCGGGGTATCCGCCGAGTTCGACGGCGGCGTAGCCGATCCGCGCGATCCGGGCCAGCGTGCCGGGAAAGTCGCGGGAGGCGTCGTCCCGCACGGTGTACATCTGGAGCGCGACGGGTGGCTTCGCTGCCATGCGGCATCAGTTTCCTTCGCTCGGTTGCGTCGGCGCGAGGCGAGCGCGGCGCGCGCGATCGCTCGGCGGTTTCCGCCGCCCTCCCCTTCTACCACGTCCCGGTCATTTCCTCCCCCCGGCACGCCCGCTTCGCCGGTACAATGCGGGTAATGGGTGACGCGCTTCAGCAAGGCCGCATCTCGGTCCGCCCGCTCGAGGTTCCCGGGGCGGGCCGCGCCTTCCCCTTCGGCGTCCAGGCGGCGTTCGCTCTGCTCACCCTCGCCACGCTCGCGGCCGGGGCGCTCTCGTTTCTCCTCTTCTGGGCGGCGTTCTGGTTCCTCGGCGAGTCGGTACGCCTCGCGCTCCACGTCCCCCGACCGCTCGCGCCCGCCTGGCTGATCGTGCCCGCCTTGCTCGCGACCGCTGGCGCCCTTTTCCTGGCGACGGACAGGCTTGCGATGCTCGGCAGCGCCGCCGCGCGGGAAACGCTTCGGGACAAGGCGAAACGATTCTTCGCACCCTGGGAGCCGCCCCGAGGCGCCTGTTTCGTCGAGGCGCGCGTCACCGGGGGCGACAAAAGCGCGCGCATGGACCTTGACCTGGGATGCCTTTTCCTGCTCCCCGGGCGGCTGCTCTTCGTCGGCGACTACCACCTGCTGGAGGTGCCGCGCGAGGCCGTGCGGGGGAAGCCGCGGGCCGACCGGGACCTGCTCGGACTCGCCGCGCCCTACCTGTCCGTACCTCTGGCCGACGGGCGGCGGCTCCGCCTGCTCTGCCGGGAGGACGCGACCCGGCAGTCGGGGACGGCGTCGCACACCCTTCGCCTGGAAGCCGCGCTCGCCCGGTGGCTGGCCGACGACGGCTACGCGGAAGCGACCGACTCCCAGCCGTCGCGGGCCGCCGAGCGCTGACAGGCGTCCACGAACCGCTGCGCGGCCAGTCCGTCCTCGAACGTGGGGCCGCCGCCGTCGCGCCCCTTCGCGACGGCGTCCACGAAGTCGAAGAGGCAATGGACGTGCACTTGGGGCCAGCCGATCGGGTTCTTGGTCGCGCCGAGGGCGTAGGGTTTGGGGTAGCGGGTGACGCACTCGATGCGCTGGGGGCCGCGGTCGCCGCCGAGCGGCGCCTCCGGCTTCGTCGCGTCGTAGACGGTCAGCCAGTTCGGGTCCATTAGGTTGAACGCGATCGCCCCCCGGCTTCCGTGTATCTCGAAGCGCATCTCGTCCTGGACGCCGGTCGCCAGCCGCGACGCTTCCAGCACGCCGACCGCGCCACTCGCCGTCCGGACCTGAACCACGGCGATGTCGTCCACGTCCACCGGGGAAGACTCCCCGGTAACGACGTCGGGCCGCATCGGGATTCGGGTCACGAGCTGCGCGCTCACGGTGTCGAAGCCGCCGATCAGGTGGCGCAGAAGGTCGAAGATGTGCGTCCCGAGGTCCATGATCGCGCCGCCGCCGCTCCGGTCCATACGGGTCCTCCACGTGCGGGGGCGCGCGGGGTTCACGTACCCGGCGTGCAGGTACGCGCCGCGAAACTGATACACGTCCCCCAGGAATCCGCCCTCGATCAGCTCCTTCGCGCGCAGCGTCGCCGGGGCGAACCGGTAGTTGAAGGTCATGCGGTGGACGGCGCCCGGGGTCGCGCGTGCGAGCGCGGCGACCTCCTCGGCCTCGGCGAGTGTGCGGGTCAGCGGCTTGTCGCAGTAGACGTGCTTCCCCGCCCGGAGCGCGTCGAGCAGGAAGCCGTGGTGCGCGTCGTTCGGCGTGCAGACGTGGACGACGTCGATACCCGGGTGCGCGAGCAGCTCCGCCGGGTCGGTCGTCGCGAAGGCGAACCCGGCCTGTTCGCGCGCCTTCTCCCCGCTCTTCTCCGTCGCCGTGCAGACGCCTATAAGGCGGGAGCGTGCCGGCAAGGGGTCGTAAAACAGCGGAAGCGTCCGGTGCGCGAAGGCATGCACCTTGCCGATAAACCCGAATCCGACGATCCCGACGCCAAGTTCTTTCATGAGGAAACCGTACCCCGACTGCGGAAGATAGCGTTAGGTTCTTGGAGGACGCGCGGGCAACCTGCCCGCGCCGGAGCGCAACCCGGCCGCGCCGGAGCGCAACCCGGCCGCGCGGGCGCGTGTCGTACCCTCGTAAAGCCTGGTGACCCTGCCGAAGGAGGCAGCCGATGACGTTTGGCGATGTCCTGATCGTGGTGGCTGGTATCCTAGCGACTGCCGCGACCCTCTGGGCGGCGATAGTCGTTTTTTCGCTGATCTTTATCGCGAAGGCACAGGCCGCCGCCGAGCGTCTGGAACGACGGCCGGGCGCGACGCTCGGCGTCGGCGCGTCTATCTTCGTCTTTATCGGCCTGCTGGTGGCCGTTCTGGCGAACAGCCCCGGCAAGGCGCTGGCGTGGCTGCCGTCCATCCTCCTGCTCGCCCTGGCGGTCCTCGGGTCCTCCGGAATCGCGGTGCTGGTGAGTCAGCGCATCCGACGGGCCGACGAGCATCTTTCGGCGTTCGCCTCGGTCGGGCGAGCGGCGGCGCTGATGGTCGCGGCGGGCATGATGCCGATCATCGGATGGTTCGCCATCCTGCCAGTGGCGCTGCTCTACTCCCTCGGCGCGGGCTGGCACGCGCTCGTAGTGCGTCCCGCTCCCGTACCCGCATCGCACGCCCCGGAGCCGATCTCCGCGGAAGGGACCTGAGATGGAGCGCCGCGACTGCTTCCGCCTCCTGGGGGCGGCGGGCACGGCGGCGCTGCTGGCGGGCGGGTGCTCTCGCGTCCAGCAGCGATTCGCCACCTTGCGCCGCGAGGAACCGCTTCCCCCGCTCCCGCCGGATGCCGACGTCACGCCCGCGGCGCGCCTGCTGAACCGCGCCGGGTTCGGCCCCGCGCCCGGCGACCTCGCGCG
>DATLHN010000061.1:0-4271 GCA_035539875.1 Armatimonadaceae bacterium | reverse complement strand
GCCGCCGCAAGCACCGACAACTATGCAGCCGCTGACCGCCGCGCTGCGCCGCCACCACCCCGCGCCGGACTTCACCCTGCCCGAAGTGCGCCTGCGCGACTACAGCTTCCGCCGCGACCTCGTCCTCGCCATGCTCCACGGCCCGGATTGTTCCCACTGCGCCCGCATCGCCCGGGAGCTGGACGCGCAGCGCGCCGACCGGGAGGACTGGGGGACGACGCTGCTCGTGCTGCGCCGCGACCCCGAGCCGTTCCCGGACGCGCCGGGAATCCCGAGGCAGGCGCGCGACGCTGACGGGGCGGTTTACCGCCGGTATGCCGGGGAGGACGACCCGGACGCACAGGGCGTTCTTCTCCTGGTGCTGGACCACCGCGGGCGGTTCATGGACGGCTGGATCCTGCGCCACCCGGAACCCGTGGACTGGCACGAGGTGGCGGAGACGGTCCGCTGGGTCGCCATCCAGGAGCCGGAGTGCGGCAACTGCTCGGTACTGCCCGCCTGGGACGCGGAGTAGCCGCACTCCGGCTCCCGTACGTGCCCGCCCGCACGCCCGGTGGTGGTAAACTGTCGGCATGGACGAGGTTATCTCCGCCGAAGAGGCCGCACGGATCACCAGCGAGACGATCGAAAAGTACGCGAAGTACGTCAACCCCACCGCCCTCAACCTGCTCAAGCTGGGCGGGTTCGACAAGATCGAGTGGCAGGGATGCGGCGCGACGCTGCGCGACCTTGGGGGCACCGAGTACATCGACTGCCTCGGCGGGTACGGCGTCTTCTCGCTCGGGCACGCCCACCCGGCGGTCGTCGCCGCGGTCCAGGCGCAGGCGGCGCGGCTGCCGCTCTCGTCGAAGACGTTCCTGAACAAGCCGCTGGCGGACCTGGCGGAGAAGCTCGCGGGCATCGCCCCGGGGGATCTCCGGTACAGCTTCCTCTGCAACTCCGGCACGGAGGCGGTTGAAGCCGCGCTCAAGTTCGCGCGCATGACCACCGGGCGCACGAAGATCATCTCCACCGTTGGCTCGTACCACGGTAAGACCTTCGGCGCGCTCTCCGCGTCCGGCCGCGACGTCTACAAGAAGCCGTTCGAGCCGCTCCTGCCGGGCTTCACGATCATCCCGTTCGACGACGCCGACGCGCTGGCCGCGGCGGTGGACGGCGAAACCGCGGCGGTGATCCTGGAGCCGGTGCAGGGCGAGAACGGCATCCGCATCCCGGCCCCGGACTACCTGCCGCTCGCCCGCCGCCTGTGCGACGAGCACGGCGCGCTCCTGATCCTGGACGAGGTCCAGACCGGCCTCGGGCGTACGGGCAAGATGTTCGCCTGCGAGCACAGCGGCATAGCACCCGACCTGATGACCCTCGCCAAGGCGCTCGGCGGCGGCGTCATGCCCGTCGGCGCGGTCCTGGGAACGCCCGCGGTCTGGGACGCAGTCTTCTCGAAGAACCCCTTCATCCACACCAGCACCTTCGGCGGGAACGAACTCGCCTGTGTCGCGGGTCTCGCCGCGCTGGAAGTCACCCTGTCCGAGAACCTCGCCGGGCAGGCGGCGGCGAAGGGGGGGCGCATGCTCTCCGGCCTGCGCGCGGTGCAGGCGAAGTACCCCGACCTGCTGACAGAGGCGCGCGGCGTCGGCCTGATGATCGGGGTGGAGTTCGCCGACGCCGACATCGGCAAGCTCGCCATCGGCGCGCTCGTACACCACGGCATCATCGCCGCCTACACGCTCAACAGCCCGCAGGTGATGCGCTTCGAGCCGCCACTGGTCATCACCGAAGCCCAGATCGACCGCGTCCTCTCCGCGTTCGACGCCGCGATGGGGGAGACAAAACAACTGCTGGCCGATCTGCTCGGTTAGTATCGGACTAGCCGAACCCCTCGGTCCTTAGCAGGGCGAAGAAGCGCTCGTACTCTTCCTCGGTGTTGTAGTACGCCATCGAGAGGCGCAGGCCGTCGAACTCGGGCACCGGGCGCAGCCACGCCTTGTTCTCCGCGAGCATCCGGACGCAGAACGCCTCGATCTCCCCGCCGGTGCGGTCTCGAATCTGGATCGTCGCGAGGGCGGAGGAGTGTGCCCAGTCCGGCGGACAGATCAGGCGGAAGCGGTCGGGCATGTCCCGGATGCGCGCCTTCACCCACGCCGTCAACTCCCGCTGCCGCGCCTCGATCGCCCCCGGTCCGAACGACTCCAGCCAGTCCAGCGCGGCGTTCATGGAGGCGAGGATCTGCGCCGGTCGGGTCGCCAGCGGCTCGAACCGGAGCGCGCCCGGCCGCCACGCCACCGGCACCCCGAAGGTGACGGTCCCGGAGGCGACCGTCGGCGGCTCCATGTGCTCCTCGAATCCGTCGCGGACGTAGAGCAGGCCGACGCCGTTCGGGCCGAACAGCCACTTATGCCCGTTGCCGATGTACAGGTCGCAGCCGATGGCCGAAAGGTCGATCGGAAACTGGCCGAGCGCCTGCGCGCCGTCGACGAACGAGACCAGGCCGCGCGCCCGGCACCAGGCGGCCAGCGCGGCGGCGTCCGTGCGCAGGCCCGTGTTGCAGCAGACGTGGCTCGCGACCACGAGGCGGGTGGCGTCGGTGACGCACTCCTCTAGGCTCGCGCGCATCTCGTCCCAGTCCGCCGAGAGCCGGAAGCGCACCAGCCGCGCCCGGCCGGTCTGCTCCAGGTAGTGGAAGACCATGTTCGTGGTCGGGTACTCGTGGTCCGAGATCAGGACGTCTACCGGGCGGCCGGGCGCGGGGCGCATCGCCTCCCAGCGCAGACTGAGCGCCGCGTTCAGGCTGTAGGAGGCGTTCCCGGTGAAGACCAGTTCGCTCTCCCCGGCGTTCAAAAGGCGCGCGAGGCGACGCCGCGCGGCCTCCGCCTCCGCCATCGCCGCGCGGTAGCCGGGGTACCCCCCCAGCTCCGCGCGGCGGGTCCACTGCGTCAGGGCTTCCACCACCGGCACGGCGGCCAGCCCCTTGGTGCCGGAGTTCAGGTACAGGAGGTCGTCCAGGACGGGGTGCGCGGCGCGCGCGCGGGCGATGTCGTCGGGATTCAACAGATATTACCCGGGAAATTACTCGACGGCGGGGCCGGTAGCGGTAGAGGGGGACGACGAGGAGTAGGCAGCGGGGGCATCGTCGAGGAGCCACGAAGGGATCATCTCGATGCCGCCTGCCTCCCCCCGCTCCGCCAGGCAGGAAAGCGAGTCCGCGGTCAGGCACCCCCCCTTGAGGTAGGGCCGTCGGATCATCAGATCCGCGCAGTAGATGCTGGAGCCGTCGGTGAACGACAGCGGGAGCATGCGCCGGCGGTACTCCACAGACTGCTCGTCGGCTGTCAGGCCCGCGACGTACCGGCCGTCGGCGTCCGGCGGGTTCGTGTCGTGCATCGACGCGACGCGCCGCGCCAGGTAGCGCATGTAGGCGGGGTCCCGGGCGACCTCCGGCTGGAAGGTGAACAGCACCAGGGCGGGGAGGGGCTCGCTCCCGGGTTCGAGAAGCTGGCGGCTCGCCCGGACGACGTAGGCGGTCACCGGTTCGCCGTGCTTGACGACGCTGCGCTGTCGCTCGCAGCGCAGACGCAGCGCCCGCGCCCGCTCCAGCGAGCGGATGCCGAACACGCACAGGGCGAGGCCGAGTGGCAGCATGAGCCAGGCCGCCGGGAAGCGCACCCCCACCGCCGCGCCGAGAACGGTGAGCACCACGGCGAGGCCGAGGTAAAGGAGAGAGCAGCGTTCCTGCTTCCGCCAGGCGGGGAGAGCGGAGGCGTGGTTGATGAGGGCGAGGAACTGCTCGTTCAGCGTCCCCACCGGGCGCAGCCGTTCGACTTCGTTGTTGGCTCCTGCGCTCATGTTCAGCTGCAAAGGTGCCGCCCGTGAGCGGTCTCTCCTATCCGAATGGTACCACGAATTCCCCTTCATTATCGGGCATTTTCCCCGTGCGCGTCCCGGGAGAATTGCGGAGGCGCGACCCCCTCTCGCCCCGGCATTTCCGGGCGGCTAAGCGGGAATGGGTTCCGGCGCGGCGCTATCCGACGCGCCGGTGGTAGACGAACCACTCGGCGGCCAGGACGGCCAGGGCGAGCGCGGCGAGCCAGGGCCAGACTTCGCGGCGGACGCGCAGCCTGCCCGCCTCCTGCCCGTCTTTCGTCGGCGCGGCCGTCTCCTTCTTGTCCCGGGCGTCGGCGACGATGAAGGCGGGTTTCTCGACCGGCGCGACGTTCGATTCCGCCGCGGAAAGGAGCGACACGGCGAACCGGTGACCGCCTACGTCGTCCGGGCGA
>DATLHN010000060.1:0-5366 GCA_035539875.1 Armatimonadaceae bacterium | reverse complement strand
CGGCGGACGTTGGCCGACCCGTCCGCGGTCCACGGGGTGAGAAGGGCGGTGGAAGCGTCTACGTCCGCGGCGACGTGCGGGCGGAGCGCGAGCCACGCCCACTCCCGGACGCCGTAGTGGCGGTCGTCGGCGAGCGGGCGGACGCGCTCCAGTCGCTCGGTGAGCGTGAGGCGGGGCAGGGCGGCGAGCAGATAGGCGGCGAACCCCCGGACGACGTTCGAGCGGTGCCCGGCGAACCGGTCGTAGCCGTCCGCGCCGTACGTCACAGCGAGCGCCTCCCCGATGACCGCCATCCGCCGCGTCACGCCGTCCTTCGGGCCGAGCCGCGCGACGACGTGCGCGCTCGCCTCGCGGGCGACGGCGACGACCACCGCGGCGAGGTCCACCGCCAGGTCCTCGGACAGGGACGCCGTTTCGAGTTCGCCCGCGTTCAGACCCGCGAGGATGTCCGGCGGCACGTCGTCCCGGCGCACGGCTCCCTTGCGCGCCGCGGGCATCTCGGCGTCCAATAGAGTAAAGAAACGCTCCCGCGCCTGACGCTCGCTCCACGGCTCGTGGCCGCAGCGGGGCAGGAGGGCGAAGCGGACGTCCGCCCCGGCCCGCTCCAGCGGCTCGCGGACGCCGTCGGCGGGGTGTGGGTCGTGGTCGCCGTGCAGGACGACCACCGGGCAGCGCAGGCGGGCCGCGGCGGCGGCGAACGCGCCCTGCTCACGCATCCACGCCGCCTCGCCCCAGACGTTCTCGTACACCCCCTGCTGGACTTCGAGCGTATCGCCGTCGCCACCAGGAAGCGGGTCGTAGGCGTCGGTTCCGCCGAAGAGCGCGCCGAGTCGTTCCAGGGCCCCGGCGTCCGCACGGCCGTCGTCGCCTTTGAGAGCGTCCATGAGGTTTCGCGCCTCCGCCCGTTCGGCTTCGGAAAGGCGGGCGAGGCGGGCGTCGAGGATGCCCGCGGCGTAACTCGCTTCGAGCGGGCTGCTGCCGACGAGGACGAGCTTCGCGACGAGGTCCGGGTGTTCGGCGGCGAAGAGGAGGGCGAGCATCGCGCCCCAGGAGGGGCCGACAAGGACGACCGGCGGCTCGGCGTGCCAAACGAGGAGGTCGCGCAGCTCCGCGACCTGCCCGGCGACCGAGTCCGCCGCCTGGAACGGTTCGAGGACGCCGCGGCGGCGTGCCAGCTCGCGCGCGACAGGGGCGGCGCTGCCCGGAGCCCCCGGCCCGCCGTGCAGCACGGCGACGCGGTACGGCGGGGGACCGTGCGGCCGAAACGGCGGCGTCATCGCGGTTAGGATACCACGCTGAAGGTCGAGCCCGTCTCCCCCTTCATCACCTCGATGCGGGTGGGGAACTGGTCCTTCAACTCCTCGATGTGCGTGATGCACAGGATGAGGGCGAAGTCCTCCTGGATGGCGTGCAGGGCGTCGAGGATCGCTTCGCGTCCGCGCGGGTCCTGCGTCCCGAACCCTTCGTCCAGTATGAGCGTCTGGAGCGGCGCGCCCGCCCGGTGCGCCAGCATCTTGGAGAGCGCCACCCGCAGCGCGAAGTTCACCCGGAACGCCTCTCCGCCGGAGTACATCTCGTACGGGCGCGTGCCCATGTCGTCGGAGATGATGAGGTCGAGCGTTTCGATGGGACCGGCCGCCGTCTTGGACTTCGCCTCGCGCTGCGTCTCGAACCGCACCTGCATCGCCCCGTCGGTCATGCGCCCGAGCAGCTCGTTGGTCCCGTGCTCGATCTCCGGAAGGGTGTTCTCGATGATCAGGGCTTGGACGCCCTTCTTGCCGAACGCGGCGGTCAGTTCCCGGTAAAGCTCCCGCTCCTTCGCGGCGGTCTGCTTCTCGCCCTCGCGCTGCTTCCGCTCCTCCCGCAGCGTCTTGCACCGCTCCAGTGCCGCCGTGAACTGCCCGATCTCGCGCTCCGCCTGCCGCTCCGTCTCGCGCAGCGCCCCGATGCGTCCGTCGAGGGTCGCCAGATCGCGGCGCAGCGACGGCAGCGACGCGGTCTGGAGGCGGATCCGCTCGATTACCGCGCGCGCCTTCTCGATCTGGGCCTCGCGCTTGCCGATCAGGGTCCGGAGCTCTCCCGCCTTCGGTGGCTCCGCCTCCAGCACGCCGAGCGCCTGTTGCAGACGCTCCATGTGCACGGCGGCGTTCTTGTACTGTTCCAGCTCGGCGCGCGTCGCGGCGAGCTCCTCGCGGATGCGTTCGGCCTTTTCCAAGTCCGCCGTGATCTTGAGGAGCCGCTCCTGCTCCTCCTGGGCGTACTGCTTCGCCTTGAGGACGGCGTCGTGCCGGGCCAGGGTGTTCTGCCGCTCCGGAAGCGTTTTCAGCCGCTCGGCCAGGCGCTCCCGCTCCTGCACGGCGTGGCTGCGGCGCGCCTGGAACTGCGCCACGGCGCGCAGGTCCGCCTGGGCGCGCTCGCCCGCGGCGCGGTGGGCGTCGGCGTCGCGCTTCAGGTCCCTGCCCGTTGCGGTGAGTAGGTCGATGCGCCGTTGCAGTTCGTCCTGCGCCGCCTTCGTTTCGGCGACGGCCTGCTGTCGCTTCTCGGGCGGCAGCGACTGGCCGCAGTATTCGCACAGGGAGGCGTCCGACGAGCAGAGCGCGGCGAGGCGCTTCTCCAGCCCCTCGGCCTCTTTTTTCAGCGCGCCGTGGTCCGCGCGCAGGTGGACCAGCGCGTCGTCGGTCTTCGCCCGCGCGTCCTCGGCGGCGGTACGCCGCGCCTCCGGGTCGCCGAACTCCGCGATCTGCGCGTCCAGCCCGGCGACGTCCTGTTCGAGGTCGGCAAGCTCCCGCTTCAGCGCCTCCAACTCGGCGACCTCGCGCTCGACGTGGTACCGCTCGCGCTCCAGCCGCTCCCGCTCCTGCCCGACGGCGGACTCCAGGGCGCGCGCCTCGCGCTCCAGCGAGAGGATGCGGTCGAACTTCTGCTCCAGCGGGCCGATCCGCTCGGTCAGCTCGCCCAGGCGCTTGTGCGCGGCCTCGATCTCCTCGCGCCGCGCCGCGATCTGCTCGGCCGCCGCGACGCGCCGCTCCAGTTCGGCGAGGGCAGCGCCGTTGCGGGCTATCTCCTCCTCAATGTCGGCGATGCGCGTCTCGTAGTCGCGGGCTTGCTGATCCTTCTCGTCCAGGTTCTGCACCTGCCCGAAGAGTGTCTCCCGCTCCTTCGCCATGCCCTCGGCGTCCGCGCCGATCTTGGCGAGGCGCTGCTGCGCCCCTTCGAGCTGGGCGGCGTAGTAGTCCTCGCGCTCCAACTCGGCGTCGATGGAGCGCAGTTCGCGGTCGGCGTCCGTCTCCCGGTCGGTCGCCTCCTTCATGCGCTCCTTGGCCAGGAACTCCAGGCGGTCGTAGCGCGAAAGGTCGAGGATTTCGGCGAGGACGTCCTTGCGTTTCCCGGGCGTCGCGCGGGTGAACTCGTCGGCGCGCCCCTGCGCGAGGTAGGCCGTGGAGAGAAAGGTGTCGTAGTCCATCCGCAGGAGGTTCCGGATCTGCTCCTGCGTCTCCGAGCGGTTCGTGCCGGTGAGCGAGCGGAGGCTGCCGTCCTCCTGCCAGACCTGGAGTTCCCAGACCGCGCCGCCCTTGCGCCCACGCTGCCGGTGGACGCGGTACTTGACGTCGCCGACGAAGAAGTCGAACAGGACCGCGCACTCGGACGACCCGAGGCGGATGACGTCCTCCTCGGACTTCGCCCGGGTCTTGCCGAACAGCGCCCACGTCATGGCGTCGAGCAGGGCGGTCTTGCCGTTCCCGTTGTCGCCGGAGAGGCAGGCGAGCCGGACCCCGGAAAGGTCGAGCGGCGGCACGCCCTCGCCGTAGCTCATGAAGTTCTTGAGCTGGAGCCGCGCCGGGATCATCGCAGGGCGACCTCCTGCTCGACGGCGTCGAGGAGCGGGCGGGCGGCGGCGAGCAGTTCGTCCTTGCGGGCGGCGAGGCGGGGCTGTAGTTCGAGGTACATGTTCAGGGCGCGCTCCGGCGTGACGCTCTCGGTCAGCGCCTGCGAGCGGACGAGCGCGTCCGCGGTCGGCATGTCGCGCTGGAGGGCGACGACCAGGTGGGCGGGCGCGAGCGCCTTGCGCAGGTCGTCGGTGCGCACCAGCGCGGCGCGGTCGCTCGGGACGCGGTAGGAGACGCGCACGACGGAACCCGCGAGCGGGTATTTCTCGATCTCGGCCAGGATCGCGAGCGTCGGGTCCTCGCTCGTCCCGGCGTCCGCCTCGATGTTCAGGAAGCGGCGCGTCTCCAGCGGGACGAACTTCCAGTCCGCCTTCCGGCCCTTTTCCAGGTCCGCCAGCAGGAAGCCCTTCTGCTCGGTGCGCTCGCCGAAGTCGATGCGGTCGATGGAGCCGCTGTAGAGGATGGGCGGGTCCTGCCCACGGTTCATCTCCTGGTGCTTGTGAACGTGGCCCATGGCGACGTAGTCGAAGACGGGGTGCGCGATGCTGCCCGCCGGAATCTGCGGCTCGTTGGGGTTGTTCAGGAAGCCCTGCACGCCGACGCGGGCGTCCTGCACGGTGAAGTGCCCGGTGAGGATCGCGATGTGCCCGGGGGACTCTTTCACCTGCTTCGCAAGGTCGGCGATGTACTGGACGTACTTGTCGCGGATCATCCGAGCGACGTCCTCGACCGTCTTGCCGCGCGCCTCCTCCTGCGCGATGACGCGCGAGCGGGTGAGGTAGGGCATCCCCGCCACCTTGACCTCGCCGCGGCGCGTCCGGATCGTAGCGACGTCCGGGCGCTGGAAGATGGTGACCCCCGCGCCGCCGAGCAGGCCGTAGATCTCCAACGCGTGCGCGCGCCCGCGCGTGTTCGGGATGTCGTGGTTGCCGACCAGGAGGGCGACCGGGACGTCGTTGTCGGTCAGGCGCTTGAGCGCGGCGGCGAACGCCCGCTGGTGCGTCTGGTTCGGGTCGCGCGCCTTGTAGGCGTCCCCGGCGAACACGGCGATGTCGATGTCCGCTTCGAGGGCGCGGTCCACCGCCTGGTTCAGCGAGTCGGTGAAGTCTTCGAGGCGGGTGTTCAGCCCCGTCTCCGGGTTGTACTTGCCGTACGTCTCCACCCCGAGGTGGACGTCCGCGAAGTGGAACAGGCGAACCCGCTCGGCGGCCTCGGCAGGGCGGGCGACCTTGCCGCCCGCGGGGCGCACCATCTCCACCGGCTCGGCCGCTTCCGGTTCCGCGGGGGGAACTGCTGCAGCCGCTTCGGCGGCCGGGGACGTAGCGGGTTCCGCCGTCGGGGCCGCGACCGCCGCTTCCAGGGGCTCCTCGTCGGCCTCGTCGTCGGCCTCGTCGAAGGGCTCGGCCACGACCATATCGACCTCGGCGGGCGGCTCCGGCGGGGCGGGGGCGGGATTTCGGGTGGCCTTCTTCACGGCCT
>DATLHN010000059.1:0-3913 GCA_035539875.1 Armatimonadaceae bacterium | reverse complement strand
GAGGCGGCGGTAGGGGCGGTTTCGCTCCATCGAGAACATCTGGAGGTGGTGCCCGGGGATAAGCTCGTGGTGGACCGTCGCCCGCGCGAACGCCGGGTTGTTGCCGCGCAGGCTCATGCGCTTGCGCTCGTGGTCCATCGCGGCGGTCGGGAACGACACGATGATCGTCTCGCCGCCGAGGAAAAACGGGCTGACCTTCTGCCGCTCCGCCGACATCATCTCCATGCGCCAGCACTCGCGTGCCAGCGGCGGCACCGTCACCAGATCGTTCTCCTCGACGTACGCGATCGCCTCGTACGCCAAGTCACGCACGAGCGCGGGCTGCCCGCCCGGCGCGAGGTGCAGGCTCTTCACCCGGTCCAGCGCCGCCCGCCAGTCGTCGCCCAGGCCCATCTCGGCGGCGGCGCGCCGCATCTCGGACTCGCACCACGCCATCTCCCCGCGCCCGGCGGCGATCAGCTCCTCCGGGTCGTAGGGCACCTGCGCGTGCCGAAGCTCCGCGATCAGCGCGTCGCGCCCGAGCGGCTCGCCCACCACGGCGTCGCCGACCGCCCCGGCGACGTTCTCGCGCAGGAACACCGCGTACTCCTTCAGCGCCGCCTCCAGCGCCCGGTACGGCGTCTCCACCCACCAGTCGAACACCGGGTCGTACTCGTGGTAGAACGCATACCAGCCCGCCAGCCGGTCGCCGACCTCGGTCGCGATCCGCGCCGCGGGCACGGCGACCGCCGCCTTCGACTCGTCACCCTCCAGCTCCGCCCGAAGCTCCGCGATCCGCTTCGCCGCCCGCTCCAGCAGCGCGGCGGCCCCGGGCGCGTCCACCGGCTCGAAGCGCCGCCGCCGCTCGTCCAGCGCGATCAGCTCGTCGGGGTGGGGCAGCAGCGGCGCGGCGCTCTCGAACCGCCGCGCCTCGCGCTCGCGCTCGCGCTCCTCCTCGTCCAGCAGCGCGCCGAACATGAACGCGTCGAACCGGTCGGCCCGGGAAAGCGGCCCGTTCCCGCGCGTCCGCGCCAGCTCCCCACGCCACTCTTCGAGGAACCGCCGGTGCCGGTCCGCCCGCGCCTCGGAGTGCGGGCCGGGGAAGAGCCGCAAAAGGCAGTCGCGGTCGGAGCGGAAGCGGGCGAGGAGGTCGGGAAATTGGTCGGGGAGGGAATCGTCGTCGTCCATGGTCCGGATTTTACCCCCGGCGGCGCGATTCATTCCAACCCCGCCATCGCTGAGGCGACGTCGGCAGGTTCGTCACCGAGAAGCGGCTCGGTGATCGCCAGGGTCGCCTGCCCGATGATGCGCGCCGCGGATTCCGGCTGCTTCTCGGTCAGCGCGGCGGCTTCGAGTTTCTTCAACGCTTCGCGCGCCTGCTCCCCGCGCTGGTTTTCGATCGCCGAACGCGCGATGCTCGCGAACGCGTACGCGCGCTGATTCGCCTGGTCGATCGAGTTCGCGACCTGATAGGCGGCGGGGAATTCACCGGCTTCCGCCAGTGCGCGCGCGACGGGAACTCCGGCCCATCGGCGGTCACTTTCTCCCAGTTCGTTCGCGGCGGCGAGCGCCTGGTTGACGAGTTCCTCCACCGTTTTCCGCAGTTCGGGTCTGGGTTCCAGGCGCCTGGCCGAAAGGCGACGCCCCAGACCGCGCACGATTGCACTGAGCGCCGCGACGCGCTGTTCACCCGCCAACCGCTGCGCGAAGGCCAGTACCGTCGGCAGATCCTCCAGCGCCAGCTTTTCGCAGAAAGTCTCGATGTACTTCTGGGCGTTGTCGGGCAACTTGACGGCTTCCAGGGTCGCCTTCGCCTTCGCGATCGCCGGTCCGGGCTCGGTCCCGACGCGCAGTTGGCGCAGCGCGATCGCCCCGCGCGCGGCGTCGTTTTCGACGTCGTGAAAGCCAAAGGCGGAGGGCGCGGGCTTGTTCTGCGCGACGGCTGCGAGGGCTTCGTCCAACAGGGTCGGGTCGCCGCGCTTCCCGCCCAGCGGGTTGTCGAAAAGCTCCAGCAGTACGGGAACCTTATGAAGCGGCTCAGTGACTTTCGCCAGGGCCGCGCGCGCGGCGGGCACGTCGCCTTCCCGCGCTGCCACGGCCAGCGCGCGCAGCGACAGCGCCTCCGATTTTTCCGTTTCGTCCCGGGCGACCTGCAGCAGCGCCGTCGCGGGCGCTTCGATGCCGCGTCGCGCCGCGATCCGCGCCAGCCGGGTCAGCGATTTCTGTTTGGCTTCGTCGTCCAGTCCCCGGGCGAAGCGCAGAGCGCCCTCGATGTCGCCGCTGCGCGCCTGCGCCGCGACGATGTCCGAATAGGCCGAGCGCTGATCGAAGGAACCGGGTTCCTGCCGCCGCGCCGCCTCCACCGCCCGCGCGAAACTGTCGGCCGCCGCCGCGCGGTCGCGGCCTTTCCATCCCTGCATCTGCCCGATGGTCGTCCACGCGCTCCCCGCGAGATCGGTATCTTTCAGCCGCGCCGCGAGCTTTCGCGCGGCGGCGTAATCCCCGCTTTTCGCGAGCGCCGTCGCCAGGCGATAGCGCGCGATATCCGCTTCCTTGCCTTCGACCTTGTCGATGCGCGCCGCTGCGTCATTGAGCAGTTTCGAGAGCGCCGGCTGAATCTGCTTCCACGCCTCGTGATCCTCCGCCCGTCCGACGCCGCACCACAGGCACAGCATGACAGCCACGAATATCGCCTTCATGGTGGGAATTTTACCCCTGCGGGTCGGCCGATGGCAAGCGGGCACGGGGCGCGGCGGCTCGCCGTCGCAGGAGCCAGAGGGAGACGCCCAGGCCCGCGCCGAGGCAGACACCGTAGAGCGCGCCCCACAGCAGCATCCCGGCGGGCCTGCCGACCACCGGGTCGAGCGCGGCCCCGGCGAAGTACCCGGCGCAGTGCGCCGCGAAGAGGATCGCGCCGAGGCGCGTCGCGGCGCTCGCCCACTGGCGGGCCGGGCCGTTCCCCGCCGCGAGGACCGCGCCGAGGGCGAGCGCGCCCGCGAGCGCGCCCAGCCACTCGCCCGCCGGTCCGCGCACGACGAAGTACGCCGCCACCCAGGCGGCGGCGTAGGCGGCGAACGCCAGCGCGAACCGGGCGTAGAAGCGGGCCATCGTCGTGCGGCTCCGGTCGGCCAGCGGCCAGAGCGCCGCGCCGCCGAGGAGCACGAACAGCGCGGTCCACGCGGCGTACGCGCCTCCGACGCCGAGGTTCTCGTACATCCACCGCTCCGCGAAGGCGACCGTTGCGAAGACCGCCAGGCTCGCCGCCCCGAACCCCGCCGCGCCGACGAGCGCCGCCCGCCCGAGCGAGGGCTCCGGCGTCGGCGGGGCGGGTACGGCATCGGAACCGGCGGCTTCGGTCACGGCGCGGACTCCCCCGGGCCTTCCGGCTCGGCGGGCTCGGTCATCGAGAAGGCGGCGACCGAGCCGATGCCGAGCAGACTCACGCCGCCGCGTCCGTCCTTCAACTCGAGGTCCTGGTGGCCGATGCCGATGCCGCGGAAGCCGTCGCCCGCGGACAGGACGAAGAGGAAGCGCGTTATCGAGGCGTCGCGGTAGTGGTCCGCCGCCCCGTCGTGCCAGGACGTCGCGTAGAGCAGCGGCGCGGCGACCAGCTGCCGCTCCGGCTCCTCGCCTTCGCCGCGCGTGGACAGCAGCGCCGGTCGGAACAGCTGCGGCGGCGTGAGAAAGCCCAGCGACACGATCTCGGAGAACGGGACGAAGGCGATCCCGTCCGGCTCGCCCCGCTCGTTTATCCGCACCACTTCCAGGCACCCGAGGTGCGAAAGAGAGGCGTTGGACAGGCGGCCGTGCGCGTCGGGCGGGCGCGGCCCGGGCGGGACGACGTCCCCCTGCCAGAGCACGGCGTCGCGCGCGGCGTACGGGCTGTCCGCGGCGGTCAGGCGGGCCGCCAGGTCGCGGCAAAGGCGCGTCTCCG
>DATLHN010000058.1:0-1696 GCA_035539875.1 Armatimonadaceae bacterium | reverse complement strand
CGGGACTACCTCGCCGCAGCTCACCGAATTACGGAAGGGGAGCAGACGCCCGCCGACGTCCGCGCCGAGGCCGCGTCCTTCTGGGGTGTGATGCTGGCGCGGCGCGGAGAGACGGGGGCGGCGGTCGCCGCTTTCGACCGCGCCCTCCGGGAGCGCCCCGGTGACGCCGACGCCTGGTTCCAGAAGGGACTCACGCTCGGGCGCGCGGGCGACTCGGACGGGGCGCGAGCCGCGCTGCGGGAGGCGCTGCGCCTGCGCCCCGACTGGCCGGAAGCCCGGCAGGCACTGGAAATGGTGGGCGACGCCGCCGCGCCAGCATCACACCCCAGAAGGACGCGGCCTCGGCGCGGACGTCGGCGGGAGTCTTCTCCCCTTCCGTAATTCGGTGAGCTGCGGCGAGGTAGTCCCGCGTCACGGCGTCCCCGGGCCGTGCGCCGAGCGCCGCCTCGAAGGCGGCCAGCGCCTCGGGGACGCGCGCCTCCTGGAGCAGGGCGAGACCGAGCAGGTTATGCGCGTCCACGAACCCCGGGTCCTGGCCCAGGGACTCGCGCAGCCGGGCTTTGCTTGCTTCGATTTGTCCCTGCCCGAGGAGGACGTAGGCGGTGTTGTACAGGTAGCTGGTCTGGACCGGTCCTATCTCGGCGGCCTTCTCGAACGCCGCGAGGGCCTCGTCCGCGCGCCCTTGTCGGTTCAGCGAGACGCCGAGGTTGTTGTACGCGGCGGCGCTGCGCGGGTTTACCGCGAGCGTGTGGCCCCAGAGCGTCGGCGTGTCCCGCCATAGGCGCACCTGCCGGAGCGAGAGCGCGGCCCAGGCGGCGACCGCGACCGCGGCGCACGCCGCCGCCGCGACGTGGACAGGGCGACGCGGGTTCAGCAGCCCCCGCTCCAGTATCGACGCCAGCGCGAGCGCCGGCCCGATCACCGCCAGGTAGACGTAGCGGTCGGCAACCATCGAGTACGTCTGGAAGTAGAACGGGACGACCCCCAGCACCGGCAGGGTGAGCGCGGCGAACAGACCGAGCCCGACGAGCACGCCCCGCCAGCGCCAGCGCCACGCCGCCAGCGCGACGGCCGCCGGGACCACCCAGGCGGCGTACCCCCAGGCATTTCCGAGAACGACCTCCGGACGCCGCCCGTAGTCCGGGCAGAGGTCCCAGGGCAGGAGCAGCTTCCCGAGGTAGAAAGCCAGCGAATCCCCGACGAGGAACGGCCTGCCCCAGAGCGGGAGGTCCGGCGGGCGGCTGCCCCCGGAGGTGGACCGGGTAACGACCGCCATTGCCGCGGAAAGTGCGGCCCAGACCAGCAGCACCGGCAGCGACCGCCGCCACGGTCGGCGCAGGACGGCGGCGTCGATCAGGAGGGCGGCCAGCGGCAGCGCGGCGACGGTGGGCTTGGCCAGGAGCGCCAGCGCGAACAGCGCCGTCGCGCCCACCTTCGGCAGGAGACGGCCGCGCTCCGAGCCGGAAAGGTAGGCGCTCAGGGCGAGCAGGGCGAACAGCGCGCTGTGGACGTTGTTCATGCCCGTCACCCACGCGACCGACTCCACCTGGAGCGGGTGAAGGGCGAAGAGCGCCGCCCCCGCCCCGGCCGCGAGGTCGCGCGCCCTGTCCGCCGGGGGGGCACCGGCCGCGTCCTCGCCGGACCGGAGGTGCCGCAGCAGGCGGCGCAGCAGCCCGAAGGCGAGGAGCGCGCACCC
>DATLHN010000057.1:0-4467 GCA_035539875.1 Armatimonadaceae bacterium | reverse complement strand
GGGCGACGGCGCGGGCCGGTTCGTGGCGCACACGGTCACCGACCGCACCGTCTACCGACCCGGCGACACCGTGCAGTTCAAGGGGATCGTGCGCCGCAAGCGCGCCGAGGAGGGCGGCGGGAATTCGCGCCGCTACGACGTCCCCTCCGGCGAGACGGTCACGGTGGAGATGCGCGACCCGACGGGCGCGCTCGTCCTGCGCGAGACGAAGACGACCGGCGCGCGCGGCACCTATTGGGGCAGTGTGGAAGTGAGTCCGGAGGGGGCGACGGGCACCTACAGCCTGGTCGCCGACATCGGCGGCGAGAAGCACACCCACGAGGTGCGGGTCGCCTCCTACAAGAAACCGGAATACTCGGTCGAGGTGACGCCCGCGAAGACCGCGTTCCTGCGCGGCGAGCCGGTCGAGTATTCCGTCCAGGCGACGTACTACTTCGGTACGCCGGTGGCGGGGGCGAAGGTGCGCTGGTACGCCTACCGAGACGCCGACTGGGCCGCCCTCTACGGCGACGAACTGGACGACGAGACGCTGCGCGAATACGCCGAGGGCGACTACGGCAGCTACTACGGTGAGATGATCGAAGAGGGCGAGGCGACACTGGACGAGAACGGCAAGGCCGTGGTCCGCGTCCCCTCCGTCCGGCGCGACGACGGCCGGGACGACGCGGCCGAGAGCGAGGGAGAGCGGTTCGAGCCGCAGGCGGAGGTCTTCCGGCTGACGGCAGAGATCGAGGACGCCTCCCAGCGCTCGGTGTCGGGCGAGGGCAGCGCGCGCGTGACCGCGGCGGAGCGGTTCGTCCGCGTGGAGCCGGAGGGGTACGTGGCCGCCCCCGGCAAGCCCTCCGAGGTGTACGTCACCGTACGGGACCTCGCCGGACGCCCGCTGCCGAGCGCTCCGGTGACGCTCGCCGTCGCGCGCAGCCGGTGGGACGAAGGCGCGAAGAAGAGCGTCACGACGCCGGTCGGCCCGCCGCAGCAGGCGACGACCGGTTCGGACGGTCGGGCGCGCCTGACGGTGACCCCGGCGCAGGCGGGCGACCTGCGCCTGACCGCCTCGACGCGGGACGCGGGCGGGCGGACGGCGACGGACGAAACCGACCTCTGGGTGACGTCGGACCGGGGCGACGACCTCGACACCGACTACGGCGACCTGACGATCCTGACGGACAAGCGGCAGTACGGCGGCGGCGAGACGGCGCGCGTCCTCCTCAACGCGTCGCGGACCGGGCAGACGGCGCTCGTCACCGTGGAGGGGGACCGCGTGTACCGCGCGTACACCGTGCCGCTGACGAAGAAGAGCACCGTCCTGAACGTACCGGTCGAGGAGGGGTGGGGGCCGAATGTCTTCCTCGCCGCCTGCTACGTCCGCGACAAGAAGTTCGCCTCCAGCAGCGCGCCGCTGCGGGTCGCGGTGCCCGCGCGTGAGCTGGCCGTCTCGGTGAAGCCCGCGGGCGGCGAGAAGTACGGACCGGGCGACGCGGTCACCTATGAGGTCGAGACCAGGGACGCCGCTTCCGGGCGGCCCGTCCCTGCGGACTTCTCGCTGTCGGTCGTGGACGAGTCTATATACGCGCTTCGGGCCGACGACCCGACCGCGCTGCGGCGCGCGTTCTACCCGCGCCGGTCGCAGGAGGTCAGCACCTCCTACTCCTTCGCGGTCGAGTACCTCGGCGACGTCAACAAGGCCGAGCCGAAGATCGAGGCGCGCCGCCGCTTCCGCGACACCGCGGACTGGAAGCCCGACCTTCAGACCGACGCCTCCGGCCGCGCGACCGTGACGGTGACGCTGCCCGACAACCTGACCACCTGGCGCGCGACCGTGCAGGCGGCGTCGGAGGCGACCGCGGTCGGCTACGCCGCGTCGAAGGTCCTTTCCACGAAGCCGTTCTTCGTCCGCCTGGAGACGCCGCGCTACCTCGTGGGCGGCGACGAGTCGCGCCTGCTGGCCCTGGTCCACAACGAGACGGGCAAGGAGCAGACGGTCCTGGTGCGGCTGACCGCAGCCGACGGCCTCACGCTGGGGGGCAAGGACACGCAGACGCTGACCGTGGCCGCGGGCGCTATCGGCACGGCGGAGTGGTCCGCCCGGGCCGCCGGCACCGGCTCCGGCGCGGCGCGGCTGCGCGTGACCGCCTGGACGCCGCAGGGGGCGGGAGTCACGCAGTACACCGACGGCGTAGAGCGCGACCTGCCCCTGCGCGCCTACGGTCGCACGGACGTCGCGACTTTCGCGGGAGCGGTCGGGGGCGAGGCGGGTACCGGGGCCGCCGTCCTGCGCCGGGACGGGAACGCCATCGCGCCGGAGACGCGCCTTACCCTGCGCGTCACGCCGTCGATACGCGGGGCGCTCGCCTCCGGCGTCGAGTACCTGATCGGGTACCCGTACGGCTGCACCGAGCAGACGATGAGCCGCTTCTACCCGGACCTCGTCGTCGAGCGGCTCGGCCTCGCGACCGAAGCCCAGGCGAAGGAACTGCCGCGGATGGTCCGCGACGGCCTGGCACGCCTGGCCCGGCACCAGCACGAGAGCGGCGGATGGGGCTGGTGGGAGTACGACGGCGACGATCCGTTCATGACCGCCTACGTGCTCACCGGGCTTTCCGCCGCGCGGGCGCAGGGCTATCCGGTCGAGGAGTCGATGATCCGCCGCGGCGTCGAGGCCGCGGAAAAGCTGGCGAAGTCGGCGACGCCGCGCCAGCGCCCGTTCCTTCTCTACGCGCTCGCCGGGGCGGGCTACGACGACGCGAAGACGAACCTGCTGCGCGCGCCCTTCCGCTACAGCGCCGTACGCACCGGACTCGACCCGGCGAAACTGCCGCCGGACGCGCTTGCCTACCTTGTGCTCCTGGCGGACCGCCTCGGGGAGGACCCCGGGCCGTTCTACAACGCCCTGCGTCGGCGCGCCGTCTCCGAGGGCCGCCTGACCTCCTGGAAGGTCGGACGGACGGACGGTTCCTACGACCCGGACGCGACCGACCGGATGGCGACGGCGCTGGCACTGCGGGCGACGCTCGCGGTCGCGCCGGACAGCGCCGAGATCCCGTCGATCCTGCGGTGGCTGATGCAGAGCCGCACCGACGGCTGGTTCGGCAACACGCGCGACACGGCCTGGGTCCTGTTCGCCTTCGCCGACTACCTTAAGAGGAACCCCGAGGAGGGCGGCGGACCTTCGGGCACGCTGGAAGTGCGGCTGAACGGCAAGCCAATCCGAACCCTCGACCTGGCGCGCGACGCCCGGGGAGAGCCGGAGATGACGGTCGCGCTCCCGACCGACGCGCTCGCCGCCGGGCCGAACACCCTGGAGTTCGTGCGCGCCTCCGGTGCGGGGACGGTCTTCTACTCCGGCGGGCTGCGGCAGACGGTCGCGGCCCCGGCGGGCGAGGAACTGAAAGCCGTCTCCGTGCCGAACGGCATCACCGTGGAAAAGGAGGTCGTCCGCGTTCTGCCGCGCAAGGCGGGAGGCGACCCCTGGAAACTCGTCACCGAGCCGGTCCGGAACGGCGTCTTCAAGCAGGGCGACCGGCTGCGGGTGCGCTTGAAGCTGAACGTCCCGCGCGAAGCGAGCTATGTCATCATTGAGGACGCGTTCCCGAGCGGCGCGGAGGTCACCGAGCGGGGCACCGCGGAGGAGACGGTCGACACGTGGTCGTACTGGTATGACCACGTGGACGTCCGCGACGACCGAATCGCCTACTTCGCGCGCCGCCTGCGACCCGGGGTCCACGTCATCGAGTACAACCTGCGGGCGCAGACACCGGGAGTCTCCCGGGCGCTGCCGACGCACGTCGAGGGGATGTACGACGCCGGGGTGCGCGCCGAGTCCGCCTCCACGAGGCTGGAGGTGCGCCCGTGAGCGGGGGGCGAGCCGCCCGCCTCGCGCCGTCGCTCCTGCTCCTCGGCATCGCGGCGTTCGCGCTGCTGTGGCTCGCCCGCGCGCCGGAGCCGGAGGCCCGGCTGGCGGGCTTCGCCACCCGGCTCGATGGCCGCTCGCGCGGGCAGCGGCACAACGCGCTGCTCTCCGCGCGCGCGCTGAACGGGGCGGTGGTCCCCCCCGGAGGCGCGTTCTCGTTCAACGCGCGCGTCCGGTCGTGGTCCGGCGACGCGGGCTACGTGAAGGCCCCGGTCTCGTTCGACGGCGAACTGATCCCGGCGTTCGGGGGCGGCGTCTGCCAGACGTCCACCACGCTCTACAACGCGGCCCTGCTCGCGGGCCTCGGCGTGGCGGAGCGGCATCACCACGTGTTCGCGCCCCACTACGTCGCGCCGGGCCGCGACGCCGCCGTCGCCTACCCGAATATCGACCTGCGCCTGACGAACCCGTACCCTTTCCCCGTGCGCGTCGCCGCCCGCGCCGACGGCGACCATCTCCTCGTGGAGGTCTGGGGGCGTCGGGTCCCCACCGAAAAGGTCGTCCTCCAGAGCCGCCTGCTCGCCGTCGAGCGCCCCGGCACCGCGGTCCAGCAGCGC
>DATLHN010000056.1:0-6350 GCA_035539875.1 Armatimonadaceae bacterium | reverse complement strand
CGGCCTGCTTCTTCTCCGTAATGTCCACGCAGGAGCCGATGTAGCCGACGAACGCACCGTCCTCGGTGTGGCGGGGGGTGCCGTTGTTTAGTATCCACCGGTACTCGCCGTCGTGGCGGCGCATCCGGTACTCCATCGTGAGCGGTTCGCGCCGCTCGAACGCGGCCCGGTAGGTGGCGACGCAGAAGTCGAAGTCCTCGGGGTGAACGGTTTCGGTCCAGCCGTCGTCCACCTCCTGCTCCAGGGTCCGGCCCGTGAACTCCAGCCACGGCTGGTTGAACCAGTCGAGGTTTGCGTCGGTCCCGCTCATCCAGATCAGAACGGGCGCGTGGTTCGCCATCTCGCGGAAGCGGCCCGAAGATTCCGCCCGGCCCAGTTCCGCGGTCTTGCGGGCTGTGATGTCCCGAAAGTAAACGGCGACCCCGCGCGCGTCCGAGGCGTCGGCGGAGCGCAGAGAGCAGGAGACCATTCGTACCCGGAGCCAGCTCGACGTGGCATTGGAGTAGACTTCGTAGGCGGGAGCCCGCCCCGCGCTCAGGGTTTCGTGGAAGGTGCGGCGGAAAGGGGAGTCCGGCGCGGCGAGGTCCCCGAACAGTTCCCAGACGACCCGGCCGACGATCTCCCCGGTGGGCCGGTCGAGCATGCGCTGCGCCTCGCGGTTCAGGAACACGTAGCGCCCGCCCTGGTCGAGCACGGCGACGCCATCGGACATCCCGTCTATCAGTTCAAGATGGTCGACCGCGCCGAGCGGCGGCGTTTCCCGCACTCCTGGCTCGCCCGATTCTCCGCCGAAATCCTGCCCTGTCGTTTGCATTTATCCCAGGTCTAAGCGGACGAGTCAGAAGCCGCGGTTATGGCGTACCCCCGGCCGGGCGTCGCCAAACGAAGGCCGGGGGCGGGGACCGGGTTCAGACGGCCGCGGCGACGGCCGCCTCCGGGGTGGGCGTCTCCGCCGGGGCGTCCTTAGGCGGGTTGGTCAGGATGAGCGGCCCGTTCTCCGTGATGGCGACGGTGTGCTCGAAGTGCGCGGCGAGCGAGCCGTCGCGCGTGACGATGGTCCAGACGTCGCCCTTCGGGTGCGTGACGTCCGCCCGGCCCTCCGTAACCATCGGCTCGATGCAGAAGGTCATCCCCGGCTGGAGCTTCGGGCCGGTGCGCGGCCGACCGAAATTCGGGACGTCCAGGCCCGGCTCGTGCGGGACCTGCCCGATGCCGTGGCCGACCATGTCGCGCACGACGTTGAAGCCGTGCTTCTCGACGTGCTTCTGGACCGCGTGCCCGATGTCGCCGATGGTATTGCCCACCTTCGCGTGCTGAATGCCGACGTAGAGCGCCTCGCGGGTCACGCGCAGCAGCTTCTCGGCCTTGGCGGACACCTTGCCCACCGCCACCGTGATCGTGCCGTCGGCGCACCAGCCGTCCACCGAGGCGTCCATGTCCAGGCTCACCAGGTCGCCCGTGCGGATGACCCGGTCCGCGCGCGGGACCCCGTGGATGACCTCGTTGTTGATCGAGATGCAGGTGTGGTGCATATACGGGACGTTGCTGAACGAGGGCTTGTAGCCCTTCAGCGGGGCCAGCGCGCCGTGCCGCTTCAGCACCTCGGCCGCGATCTCGTCCAGCTCGAGGGTCGTCGTCTCCTCCGGAACGATCCGCTCCGCCATCGTCCGCAACGCGATCGCGACGATCTCGCCCGCCCGGCGCATCGCCGCGATCTCCTCCGCCGTTTTGAGTCGAATCATGAACTCGATTATAGCCCGCGTTCGGACACTATTGCCCGCTCTGGGTGATGAGCTTGGCGACGAGGGCGGTCCAACCCGTCTGGTGGCTCGCGCCCAGGCCCGCGCCGTTGTCCCCGTGGAAGTACTCGTGGAAGAGCAGGTGGTCGCGCCAGTGCGGGTCCGACTGGAAGCGGTCCGGTACGCCGCTTCCCGGGCGACTTCCGCCCTCTCCGCGCAGGAAGAGGCTGATGAGACGCCGGGAGAGTTCCACGGAAACCTCCCAGAGGGTGCAGTAGTTGCCGGAGCCGGTGGGCATCTCGACCATAAAGTCGTCGCCGTACATGTAGTCGAACTTCTGGAGGCTTTCGATCAGCAGGTAGTTCAACGGGAACCAGACCGGGCCGCGCCAGTTCGAGTTGCCGCCGTAGAGGGAAGAGAGGGACTCGGCGGGGGTGTAGTCCACCCGGAACTCGGCACCCCCGTGCTGAAAGACGTAGGGCGCCTCGGCGTGGATGCGCGACAGACTGCGGACGCCGTGATCGGAGAGGAACTCGGTCTCGTCCAGGACGCGCGCGAGGATGCGGCGAAGCCGCTCTTTGGTCACCAGGGAGAAGAGGACGCGGCCTTCCTTCCCCCGGTCGGTGATGTGGGCCACCTCGCCCGCGAGGTGGGGCTTGTGGCGCAGGAACCACTCCAAGCGCTGCAGGAACTCCGGGGACGCCGCCATGGCGTCGGCGTCGAACGCTTCGACGGCGAAGAGCGGGATGAGGCCGACCATCGATCGGATCTTCAGCGTCCTGAACTCGTGGCGCGGGTGGCCGCCGGTCGCGGGCAGGTGCAGCACGTCGTAGTAGAACCCGTCCCCCTCGTCCCAGAGCGAGTAGCCGTCGTCGCCGTGGTGGTTCATCGCGTGGGCGATGTAGACGAAGTGCTCCGCGAACTTCGTGGCGACGTCCTGGTACGTCGGGTCCACGCGCGACAGCTCCAGGGCGATCGCGAGCAGGTTGAGGCAGTACGTCGCCATCCAGGCGGTCCCGTCGCTCTGCTCCAGCATGCCCCCCGTGGGCAGGGGCGCGCTCCGGTCGAATAGGCCGATGTTGTCGAGCCCGAGGAAGCCGCCCTCGAAGATGTTGTTGCCGCTCTGATCCTTCTGGTTGACCCACCAGGTGAAGTTCAGCAGGAGCTTGTGGAAGATGCGCTCCAGGAAGTCGGTGTCGCCCGGCTCGTGTCGGCCCTTGCCACGCATCTTCCGCTCGATCTTGTAGATCCGCAGCGCGGCCCAGGCGTGGACCGGCGGGTTGGCGTCGCCGAACTGCCATTCGTAGGCGGGGAGCTGGCCGTTCGGGTGCATGAACCACTCGCGGCACAGAAGCAGGAGCTGGTGCTTGGCGAAGTCGGGGTCGATCTGGGCGAAGGGGATCATGTGGAACGCGAGGTCCCAGGCGGCGAACCACGGGTACTCCCAGGTGTCCGGCATCGAGAGGACGTCCGTGATGGTCACGTGCCGCCACTCGCGGTTGCGCCCGCTCCGCCGCGCGGGCGCGGGCCGCGGCTGGTGCGGGTCGCCCCGGAGCCAGCGGTCCACGTCGTAGTGGTAGTACTGTTTCGACCAGACCAGGCCCGCGTACGCCTGCCGCTGGACGTTCCGGGCGTCGTCGCTGCAGTCCCCGCCGCGCGGGGCGAGCGTAGCGTAGAACGCGTCCGCCTCGGCCACGCGCCGCTCGAACAGGGCGTCGAAGCCCGCCCCGAACGCGTCCGGCCGCGCGGGCTCCCGGTCGGCCCGGCAGAGGCGCAGGCGCAGCGCGGCGCTCTCGCCCGGGGCGACCCGCCGCCGGTAGACCGCCGCCGCCTTCGTCCCCCGCATCTCCGGATTCACCGCCCCGCGCTCGCCGCGTACCACCGCCGCCTCAATGCCGTCTTTCACGAACGGCGACACGTTGGGCGCTCCGAAGAGCCGCTCGTTGTTCGTCTCGTTCTCGGTGAAGAGCCAGTCGTCGGGCGCGTCCGCCGGGTCGGCTATCAGGTGGTAGACGCCGACCCGGGTGAGGCGCTCGGTGACGACCCCGCCGCCGCCGGTCTCGTCCCGGCGGAGCGACCGTTTCGGCGACGCTGTGGTTTCCGGCCCGCCCCACGACCAGGTGTTGCGCAGCCACAGGGTCGGCAGAAGCCACAGGTCCGCTGCCTCCGGCCCCCGGTTCCAGGCAGTGACGCGGACGTGGACGTCGAACGCGTCCGCCTTGGCGTACTCGACGAACACGTCGAAGTAGCGATCCTCGTCGAAGACACCGGTATCCGTCAGCTCGTACTCCCACTCCTGCCGCCCGCGCCGCGCGTTCTCCGAGACGAGCCGGTCGTAGGGGAAGGGCGCCTGCGGGTACTTGTAGAGGAACTTGAGGTACGAGGCGGTGGGGGTGGCGTCGAGGTAGTAGTAGCACTCCTTGACGTCCTCGCCGTGGTTCCCCTGCGGCCCGGTCAGCCCGAAGAGCCGCTCCTTGAGGATGGGGTCGCGCCCGTTCCAGAGGGCGAGGGCGAAGCACAGGTGCTGCCTAATATCGCAGATGCCGCCGAGCCCGTCCTCGTTCCAGCGGTAGGCCCGCGAGCGCGCGTGGTCGTGGGGGAAGTAGTCCCACGCGGAGCCGTCCGCGCTGTAGTCCTCGCGCACCGTCCCCCACGCCCGGTCGGCGAGGTACGGTCCCCAGAGCCGCCACCCGTCCGGGCCTTCGGCCGCATCCACGCGCGTCTGCTCTTCGTTCACGCCGGATTATAGCCGTTCCGGAGCGGTTTCCGAAGCGGGTGGGTATTCAGTGTTGCGTCACCTGGCCGGCGAGACCTCCGTCCATGTAGAACGTGCCGCCGGTGGCGTAGTTGGACTCCTCGGAGGCGAGGAAGGCGGCGAGGGACGCCACCTCTTCCGGGGTGCCGAAGCGGCCGTAGGGGATCTCGGCAAGCGCCTCATCGCGTTGTCCGGCGTCGTCGATCAGGGTCTGGTTGATGGGCGTCAGGATCGCGCCCGGGGCGATGTTGTTGACGTTGACCTTCATCGGCGCGAAGTAGACGGCCAGGTCCCGGCAGAGCATACGGAGGCCGCCCTTGGAGGCGCAGTAGGAGGTGTGCCCGGGGAAGGGGACGTCCTCGTGGGTCGAGGAGACGTTCACGATCTTGCCGCGCGATTCGACGCCCGGCAGGGGAGCCTGCTTCACGAACTGCCGCGCGGCGATCTGGGTGACGAGGTAGGGGCCGCGCAGGTTCACGGCGATGACCCTGTCCCACTCGTCGTCGGGGACGTCGAGGAACGGCTTCTGGATCTCGATCCCCGCGTTGTTCACGGCGACGTCGAGCCTGCCGAAGCGCGCAACCGCGGCGTCCACCATCGCCTGGACCGGGCCGCGCTGGCTGACGTCCGCGGCGAACGCCATTGCGTTGTCCGCGCCGATGGCGTCCACGACCGCGTTCGCGTCGTCCTCGCCGTGCTCGCTGCCGCCGAGGTAGTTGACCACGACCTTCGCCCCCTCGGCCCCGAAGCGCAGGGCGATGGCCTTCCCGATGCCGCTCGCCGCCCCCGTGACGAGCGCGACCTTGCCCGCGAGACGCATGGGCTCGAATCCTCCCGACGTTGAAGTTGACGGGAACAGAATACCCGGTCCGCGGGCGAAGAGGATCAGGCGGGCGGTGCGGCGGGACTGAGATCGGCGACGATTTCGGAGGCGGGCCGCAGCGAGCGGACCCGCGGCAGCCCGAGGCCCGCGTAGAGTTCCGGTACGTCCTCGCCGGACGCGGTCTTCAGGCGGCGGCGCGGGGCGCACGGCCAGTCCCCCACCAGGCGGTCGTCCAGAACGAGGTCGCCCGGCCGGGCACGAAGGAGGCGCGCCTTGTAGCGAGACGCCGCGTGCGCCTCCTCCGAGAGGAGAAAGCGGGTGCCCAGCAGCGCGGCGTTCGCTCCCCAGGCGAGCACATCGGCCACGTCCCGCCGGTCCGCCAGCCCGCCGCCAGCGACGATCGGGATGTCGCCCCCAAACGTCTCGCGCAGCGCCTCGACGAGCGCGCGTACGGGGCGGGGGGATCGCACCGGACCGCCCGCTTCCACCCCCTGCGCCACCAGGACGTCCGCCCCCTCCGCGCGCGCGTCTTCGGCCTGCGCGACCGTCCCGACCTGCCAGAACAGGGCGACGTCCCGGCCGCGCACGTAGTTCGCGACGCGCGTGCCGTTCCACCAGAAGACCTGGAAGTGGCGGAACCCCTCCTCCAGGCAGACGTCGAAGACGGCATCCCGCTCCCACTGCGCCGTGAACGCCAGCAGGACGGGGCGGCGCGTCACCTGGCGGATGCGGCGCAGCTGGCGGCGCAGGGCGTCCGGCGTCTGCTCGTGCACGGTCAGGCAGCCGAGCGCGCCCGCGCGGGATACGGCGGCGGCCAGACTCGCGCCGTCGCACCGTCCCAGAGACGCCTGGACGACGGGGACGCGGAGGCGGACGCCGGGGCACAGTTCGGTTCGGGTGTTGTCGCTACGTGGCATGGTGGGAACCGGGTTTATTATCGCGCTTCGCCCCGCCGGGGTTCCCGCGTTGCCACGCGGACTATTCCGAGACGATGGGGACGAACGACTTCCGGACCTGTCGGCGGGCCGCCTTC